>JALOQW010000222.1 GCA_025459275.1 Pirellula sp. | reverse complement strand
AAATCGGTCGTTGTTCCTTAGGTGGAGCCAAATAGCCGACTCACCATTGCTGTTGCGGAGGAAATGAACAGCAAGAACATGTCGATCAAGCGACGAGCCGGTGGCTATCGGAACATTGAGAACTTCAAAAAAAACAAACCTGTTTTACTGCGGTGGGCTAGAACTCTACCCACGGTAATGCCGGATGGACCTTTTTTGCGGATAACTTTTGTTAGCTACTTAGAAAACGCGGGCCCCCATTGACTGTCATTTATATGCTCGCTCAGAAATCGAATTCCCATGCTCTCCAGCTGGAATAAATCGCTAAAGGTTTTCGTTTCTAACCCGTTTGCGAACCAAATCCAGCAACGCGAACAATCCAAACGGGACAACTAATCCAAGCCCGCCCAAGGCTATGGCGGCTATCCAACGTCTCGACAAATCCGGCGGCGATGCAGTGACCGCCGGACTTAGCACGTTGATTCGAGAACTTCTCTTCAGTTCAATCAAGGTGTGTTCGATCTCCTCACCGACCCTGCGCAAAACATCCTCAGCAATGGAAATCTCCGATCGCATCAATTCCATGTCGATCGAGACTGTACCCATTCGCCTGGTCTCCGTTGCTAGCGTGTCCACCTGTTCCTGCAGGATCTTTTCCTGGTTGGCTAAAACTTGTCGGCGTACAGCCAACGCTCCCAAATCAAAGTTGATCCCCCCAAGCATACGCAAAGCGGTTCGCTGCTGATCAACTTGTTTACGAAGCTCTAGCAGCTGGACTTTATCTTCAATGGCTTCCTTCAACAAACCAACCACAGCGTGTGTCGGGCCAAATTCGTCACTCAATGAATTCAGTTTCGACTTTGCCGACCCGATCTCATCCTCCAATTGTACAACATCGGAGGATCGTTCAGCCAAAATAGGTGTTGCCCTAGCCTCCTCCTTAGCCATTGACTCGTCCATCGGTTGCGAAGCGTCAGTAGAATCCGAAGGCATATCGGCTTCTTTTCGCCGACGATCGAAATCTTCGGCAATCTTCATCTCACCTTCGGCTTGCATGATTTCGAACTGAATCTCACGGAGCTTCTCCGTCAAGTTGTCATACCGCAGCAGCGCAGCCTTCTGCGCTAGGGTAAGTGAATCGCTTTCGTCAGTTCCCAACGAAACAGCGAAACTCCTCAGCTTGCTACGCTTGTCACGTACTTTTGCTTCGGATTCATCACGCACTGATTCAAGATCTTTCAACCGCGCCAGCTGGTCGTGCCGTTCGTTGACAACCACTTCGTCCATGTACGCGTTGACTACGGCATTCACAATACTGATCGCCGAGGGCGCATCGGTGGACGAATACGACACCTGCATTAGTTCCCCATCCCCGGGAAAGATGACAGTCAACCGCTCGGCTAGATATTGAAGCGCATCGTTCTGCTCCGTAATGACCTGTAGCGATGAGATTTTCTGATCCCGAAGAGCTGCATTCAATACGAAGGGTGTCTTGATCAGCTGCGCTTGAGTATTCCTGTACAAATTGAAATCGGTTCCATTTCCAAGAGAGGTGTCCGCTGTCTTGGAAAACAGCGGACGGTTTTCTGAATCGATTCGCAAATAGGCAGAAGCTGAATAGTTCGGCACGAACAACTTCCAGCCCGCGAACGCACCGGCAATGGATAAGCAAAGTCCCATTGGAACCGTGATCCGCCACAACCGCCGAGTTGGATTTAATGGAACCGCATGGACGTGTGGTTGTGGCATGTTTTCGTTATCGTGAGCCATATTGGAATCCGTAATCACCGAAGGAATTAGATATGCGCGCACTCTTTAAAATTCTGCAAAGCCGTATTTTACTTGGTGGATCGATTGAATCACCATCGCTTCGCGCAGATACTTGTGACCACAACAGGTATGTGCAGTCTACCGACTCTGTTAGCCAGCGTGTTAGGTGTGCGAAGGGGGGCAAAGAACGACCGCTCCCCCATTCCAGTGTAGTAGGTCGATAGCTTTGCGATCCGACAGGAAGTTTTGATTGATGAAAAGAAATCCGTGGTCCTGATCGCGTTACCCAATCGAGACGCGCTGGAAGCCTTGGTAAGAAATGCCCCCCATTTGAAGCTTGGGCATTCGTGTGGGGCATATACCCGGCAACGCGTATACCCGGAAGCAGAGATGATGCTTTGATGCGGCTCGAGATAGAGTTTCGCCAGCATATCGATACGGAACGGGAGAATGCGTCGCCGAGTGAGCGCAAGCCCCCGCTGGTTTCCCCCTGCTGTCCACCAAACGGTATAGACCAAATCAGGAACTTCCAGTTACCCGATGAGTGATTCTATGGTACTGCCACCGAATTGGCTGAGTTGCTTGAACCGGCCAGCGTGATAGTAGGTAAGCCGATTGTCGTCGAGTCCCAACAGTCGCAGGAGAGTTACATGCAAATCGCGAACGTTGTGAACCTCCTCGATGGCGGTCATGCCAAGTTCGTCGGTTGCTCCCACGGTCGTACCTGCGTTACAACCCCCTCCCGCTAACCAAATGGTCATGGCATTTGGATTGTGATCCCTACCGTATGCCGTCCCTCCTCGAACCCCGTTGTCGGGCGTTCGTCCGAACTCCCCACACCAGACGATGAGGGTTTGCTCGAGCAAGCCTCGTTGCTTGAGATCGGTGATCAATTGCGCGATCGGCTGATCCACGTTTCGAACCAGAGCGGTGTGTGCCCGTTCTAGATAGTCATGGCTGTCCCAAGAACCATGGTAGAGCTGAATGAAGCGGACCCCTTTTTCAACAAGCTTTCGAGCCAGCAAGCATTTCCGACCAAAGGCGTCGGTGTCTGGGCTTCCAATTCCGTAGGCTTCTAGCGTGGTGCGTGTCTCCTTGGAAATGTCCAATACGTCAGGGACCTCCATCTGCATGCGGAAGGCCAATTCGTAACTCTCCATCCGAGCCAGCAATTCGTCATGCCAAGGTGACGCCGCCGCATGTTTCTGATTGAGTCTTTGGAGGAGATCGAGGTTGCTTCTTTGGTGGGAAGACGCAATGCCCTCCGGTGGAGCCAAATCGAGAATGGGGGAGCCTCGTGCACGAAGCGGTGTCCCTTGGAACGTTGCCGGTAGAAAGCCGTTGCTCCAATTGGCAGCTCCCCCTTGGGGGTAACTGATCTCGGGCAAGACGATAAACCCAGGAAGGTCATCGTTGATGGTTCCGAGCCCATCGGTTAACCATGCCCCTATCGCAGGATCCCCTCCAAATCGATTGCCACAGTTCATCTGATACATGGCGGTTGGGTGATTGACACTATCGACTTGGCATCCCCGATAAAAGCAAATTTCATCTGCGACTCTAGCCAGATGCGTCCAATTTTCTGCCATATCGGCTCCCGATTCGCCAACCTTTCTGAATCGGAATGGGCTTTCGACATAATAGCGCTTGCCGCTCTCCATCGCGGATTTCCTTTCCCCTTCGCGGACAAACTCCCGCAGATGCAACTTGTTCAAGGCCGGCTTGGGATCAAACGTATCGATATGCGATGGTCCACCTTCCATCATCAGAAAGATGCAGTGCTTGGCTTTGGCGGCCGGAAAATGGAGATCCTGTTTCGGTGCGTCGGAGGCGCGGGCGCTCGCAACTTCATCGCCGGCCATCAACGCGGTCAGTGCCACACTACCCAAACCGGAGCCGATCGCATAAAGCAAGGATCGTCGCGAACGACTCTGCTGTAAGGCGGAGATAGGATCTTCAGTAGACATAAAGGAACTCATTGGAGTTGAGTAGGACGAGGGCTACATCGGCGAGAGCCAGGATTCGAGCGTCGCATGTCGCCAAATCAACATCTGCTTGGAAGTCCTCGTTGGCATAGAGACGTTCCTCGAATTCGAATCTTTCACCGGTATTTTCTTCGATGGCAGCTCGCGTCGTCGCGGTAGGTTGCTGCGTTAATTTCACGTTCGCATCTCGATGCAGCGGCTCCATCGCTTGCCAATGCTCGGAGCAGGCTTGCAACTCCGTCTCATCTGGAAGCCTGCCGTACACGAGATCGAACAGCCGTCGTATCACAGCAGAATCATCGTTCGCTGTTTCTCGCACGGCTCTCTTGGCTAGCTGAATAGACCGAGTGAAACTCTGCTGGCTATTGAAAAGCGAATAGACCTGTGGCGTCACGAGACTCACTTCGCGACGTTCGCATGAAAAATCGGACACTGGGGCGTTGAAGACTTCGAACATGGGGTCAGCCAGTCCGCGCAGTCGGAGCATATAAATCGATCTGCGATGCCGCTGATGCGGTTTGGGATTCGGCACCCAAGCTTCCGCAAAGGTCCCCATCACTTGCCTGGGCTGCAAGGCCACTTCCATATTCATCTCAGGACGACATGGAATGCCGCCGATTTCTAGACTCAGCTCCCCGGTTGCGAACAAGATGCTGTCCCGAAGTTCTTCTGCGGTGAGTCGACGGGGCTGGAACACAGCGTAACTGACACCCTCTGGATCCAACTGCTTCAGCATGTCGCGGTCGGAGTGGTGGCAACTGTGTCGATATGTATAGCTGTTCATGATCAATCGATGCATGGCCTTGATGGACCCATTTCGACGGATCAACTCGGAAGCTAGCCAGTCAAGCAATTCTGGATGAGTCGGTTTCTTCCCGGTAACGCCGAAGTTATTCGGATTCCCGGCGATGGCTTGCCCAAAATGCCACATCCAGATTCGATTGACGATGACACGAGCCGTCAACGGATTCTCGGCGTGCACTACCCATTGGGCGAAGGCTTTCCTGCGTCCTTCGATCGACGTTGGAATAGCCACTTCAGGAAGAGAAATCGCACTCAAGCCTCCTGGAGAAACTGGAATGCCGGGTGCAAAGGGATCGCCCCCAGTCAAGATGCAGGTCTTCTCGAGTTCGCCATTCTGGTTTGGATGGGTCGGCAGACGAAGGGGATTGGACACACTCGCGTATTGCGGAGTCTTTCCAGAATAGACGCTCAGCGCGAACGGCAGATACCGGTCGTTTTGCCATGCAAGTCGCTCGAGGCCTTTCTCCGCAATCCGCTGTCGACCGTATTCTTGTGGTCCGAAGCCAACAAGGTTGGGTGGTAAGTCAACTTCAGGAATTCCTTGTTTGCGCAGCAGCTCACGAACCTTTGAAAAAATCTCCTGGGGATTCTTGCCTGTCTTTTCTTTCTCTTGGTTGCGAACATGATTCACTGCCTGCTGCCACCGGCTGTCATCACGATTTTGGTCCCGGAACCATGCTTCTGCGGACTGCAGCAACTGCTGGTCCAGTTCTCGAAGGGTCGCTATGTAGTCCTGCTCGCGCAGTTCTAGATACCGTTGTTCTTCGAATCCGGACTGATTCTCCGAAGCGAGAAATGGCGCTTCGCGCTCCACCATTTGAGTCGTCGCGAAGACGGCTTGAACGGAGTAGTAGTCCCGGGTTGGGACCGGATCAAACTTGTGGTCATGGCAACGAGCGCATTGCAAGGAATGAGCAAGAAAAGTTTCGCCCACACTGTTCGTTACATCATCCAGGAAACGCTGACGCGCGATTTTGGGAACCTCCATACCTGTCAATTCCCAAGGCCCCATGCGAAGAAATCCGGTCGCGATGAGATTCTCAACATTGGTTGGATCTATCTCATCTCCGGCGATTTGCTCGCTGACAAAATCGTTGTACGGTTTGTCTGCATTGAACGAACGGATCACGTAGTCGCGATAGCGCCAGGCGTTTCCACGTTCGTAGTCGTTGGAGAATCCTGAGGAGTCGGCGTAGCGCACGACATCGAGCCAATGTTGTGCCATGCGTTCGCCGTAATGAGGGCTTGCGAGCAGTCGTTCGACGGCGGCAGCCACAGCGATGTCGGGGTTGTCCGCATACGCTTTCTCGAAGGTGCGAATCTCTTCAGCTGTTGGAATCAGACCAGTTAAATCGAGCGTCGCTCGACGCAGGAAGTCGCGACCCGAGGCAGGCGATGCGCACGGAAGCTGCTTAGGCATGCGCAACGCAATCAGGGCATCGATGGCTGCGGAGTCCTTTTCTGTAATGTCCACTTTCCGGATGGGCTGATAGGCCCAAACATCGGAGGTCTTGTATCGTCGACTCGTCCAGGTTTCGGACAATCCACCGCTGGTCGCAATCGATATTTCCGCATCCTCCCCGCGTGCTGCGGATTCCTCTGCCACAGCGATTTGGATCTCCTCAAAGCGAATCGGATCTGGCCATGGAGCGCCCGCATCGATCCATTGTTCTAGATGCAGTGACTGCTCCTGACTAAGTTTTTCCGACTCTTTTGGCGGCATAGCCGACCAAGTGTCATGGGTTCGAGATACAGCGAGCACCAGTGGACTCTTCGCACCGAACCCAAGCACGATGGATGGTTCGCCGCTATCACCCCCTTGAAGTAAGCCATTGCGATCCATGACGTTGAGCCCCCCTTCGAACTGACCATCCTTGCTCGCGTGACAGGCGCTGCACTTTTCCCGCAACAGCGGAAACACTTGCGTGACAAAGAGCCGTTCTGATGCTTCGATTGGAGCATCGGATTGGGCGCACACGAAGTCAGGCAGAGACAAGGAAATCGAGACACCTAGGACAGCGAGGTGGATTTGGGACCAGCGATGGGTTTCCACGGTATTCACTCCAAATCGGGTTGTTGATCAAGCCAAGCCAGTTCGAGTGGAGGTTCGGCCAAGATGGTCTTCGGATCCAAAGTGCTCTGACGATTGTTCTTGGAATCGATGGTTGAACCCAGCTGTCCGTTCAGCTGTACCCCTACGAAGATGGCGGAGACGAAGGCAAGAAAACAGGAAAGCGTCTTGAGTACCATGGAACGCAACTGACAAAGGAAAGGGTGGAAGCCGACATAAGCCCTGCACCCCGTGGCTCTAATTTGGAACTGACTCGACGATTCATTCTATAGAAAAATTTATCCCACCGACTCCCTACCCTCAGGGGATCGCAGGAGCCGTGGAAACCAATCGTCAGATCTAGGTACCAACTCATTGAATCCCGCCCGATCGACACACAGATACGGGACTTACGTCCCCCGCTCGCCGGGTGTGTCCGCCTCGACCGCTCCCGTGACGATTTGGCATCATGCGGATGGTACTTTGGCCGGCCTGGCCCCCTGAAGAACCACCCTCAATGGGCTTGTGATGAAGTCAATGGCTTTGCTAAAGGACAGTGCGCGTGTGGCATCGAAAGACTCGTCTACGGACAAAAGCTAGCGTATCACACACCTATGGCTGGGGGCCTGACAATAGCGATAGAGCACATTTCGTGCACACCATGCACCTGTGTTGAGGTTGCGTTAAGACCATGCAACGCACGAAGACGGCCAGTTACCCGATGCCACGTCTCAATTGTTCCGT
>JALOQW010000221.1 GCA_025459275.1 Pirellula sp. | reverse complement strand
CAGTGGACAACCAGGAATCGACCTGGTCGTCCAAGGGCCGGTTGACGATGAATTCGTCCTCCGCAAATCCGCGTACCAAAGCTTGATAGTACTTAGAGACTCTTCGCCCTTGGAACATCTTTCCCAACTCCGACGCCGCGTTACTGGAGAGTCCGAAAATCACTAACCCCGCAGTCGGCCGGTCTAAACGATGGATCGGGTACACGAAGGCACCCAGCTGGTCACGAAGGGACTGCAGAAGAAAGGGTTCCCCCGGCATCGACCTCGGACCACGGTGGACCATCAAACCTGCTGGCTTAAAGACGGCGACGTAGTGCTCGTCGCGGTAGACGATATCGATGGGCCGCTCAAGGCGTTCCCCGATAAAGTCAGCATATTCCTTGGGGAACATCGAGCAACCTGCGGAACTTTCCATTCGGTGATTCGTCAGTTAAGATTTGAGACACAAGGTAGCGATTATTTACTGGTCATAGAGGCATCGATGCTTCAGAACCTCAGAAAACTGCAACTAACCGAACTTCAGCGCGACGGAATGCGGGCCGCCGGGCGCTTTAATGCCCAATTGATGGATTACCTCCGCCCGTTCATCCAGCCAGGTATCTCGACCGGCGAAATCGATCGCTTGGCACATGACTATACCCTTCAACACCGGCATACTCCGGCCACCCTTGGCTACCTGGGTTACACCAAGAGTTGCTGTACGAGCGTCAACGACGTCATCTGCCACGGGATCCCCGGAGACCACATCCTGAAGGATGGTGACATCATCAATGTCGATATCACGAGTATCGTCGATGGATGGCATGGCGATCAATCCGAAACGTTTCTTGTCGGCGACGTCGGCGAGGAAGGGCGAGCTGTCTGTCAATGCGCTTTCGATGCTATGCACCGTGCCATCGCCGCGCTTGAACCGGGTGGCCCGGTCAGTGTCATTGGCGACAACGTGGTGGCAGAAGCCAGCAAGTGGGGATTCTCCGTTGTTCGCGAATACGTGGGACACGGCTTAGGACGCAGGTTCCATCAGTACCCAAACATACCTCACTATCCAGATCGCAAAAGTCGCCAGGATCGCTTGCTAGCCGGCATGTGCTTTACCGTGGAGCCAATGATCAACGCTGGTACTCGTTTTACGAAACTAGATACCAAAGACAACTGGACCGTTCGTACTCGGGATGGGAGACTCTCTGCTCAATTCGAACATACGGTGTTGATGACAGAACAGGGCCCAGAGATCCTGACGCAGCCCTCCAATGGACCGCGTATTGGGCATCGTTTTTTGTAGCAGCCACGTTCACTCAGCCTTGGCTGCAACTAGGGCTCGCAAAGCCTTAGGCAACGGGAAATAGACTTCCTCTTTGCGGACTTCGTTTTCCTCGACGGTGGCACCGAAATGATCTTGCAACCAGCGAATCGTGCTTGCCACGACTTCTTCCGGTGCACTGGCGCCGGCTGTGATGAGAACCACATCCTCCGTATCGAACTGGGTCACATCCAAATCCTGGGGCCCATCGACAAGGAAAGCGATGCGACCTTTTTCCGCCGCCAATTCCCTCAAGCGTTGTGAGTTGCTGCTGTTCTGCGAACCGAGAACGATCACCTTGTCGGCTTGCTCACACAATAATCTCACAGCTTCCTGTCGATTCTGGGTCGCGTAACAAATATCCTCTTTGGGCGGCCCCACGATCCACGGGAATCGCGATTTAAGACGCGAAATCACTCGATTCGCATCGTCGACACTGAGCGTTGTTTGGGTGAGATACGCAAGCTTCGTATCGGGTTCGAAGTTCAATGCGTCGACTTCGTCCGTGTTTTCCACCAGCAAAATGGCTTGAGGAGCCTCTCCCATGGTCCCGATCACTTCATCGTGACCTGCGTGGCCGATCAGGATGATGGTGTAGTGTTCCTTGGCGAACTTGATCGCCTCAAGGTGAACCTTGGTCACGAGGGGGCAGGTGGCATCGATCGCGTGCAGTTGGCGTTCTGCGGCCACGCGCCGGATTTCGGGAGAGACACCATGAGCTGAGAACAGTACGGTTGCCCCCGACGGAATCTCCTCCAAATCGTTGACGAAAACTGCCCCTTGGCCCTGAAATGTTCGAACCACATGTTGGTTATGCACGATCTCGTGATACACATAGATCGGCGGTCCGAAATGCTTGAGGGCCAATTCCAAGCTCTGAACTGCCATATTGACACCAGCGCAAAATCCACGCGGTGCCGCAAGGATTATTTTCATTCGGCTCAAGGTTCCGTTGAGGAAAAGGATCTTCTGTTGATAATCATAGCCTCATGGAAACCGTTCGCGAAGAGAGAAACAACTTGTCCCACCCCTCATCCGCAGCAGCGGCTCCAGCCCTTGGGAGTCACGGGCCGTCGACACAGCAGATTTCGTCAGCTTCCGGGGCATCGCGTCCTGGGGTTGGACAGGTGAAGCAAGATCTGTTGCGATTTGGACCAGATCGCCCCATTCCCGCGATGGCCCTGGACGAAGCGTTCACGTACTGTCGAGACTTGGCAAACCGGCACTACGAAAACTTCACCGTGCTCACACATCTGGTTCCTGCTCGCATTCGGCCTCATTTCTGCAGTATTTACGCATACTGCCGCTGGTCCGATGACTTAGCGGACGAAATGGGGAGCCCCGAGCGATCAACGGCGCTCCTCGAGTGGTGGCGCGGGGAATTGGACGCCTGTTTTCAGGGGCGCGCGAACCATCCCGTGTTCGTGGCGCTGCGACAGACGATCAACGAGTACGGTTTAGAGTCGACCCCATTTAACGATCTGCTGTCTGCTTTCGTCCAAGATCAGACCCAACATCGTTACGAATCGGATTCAGAGCTCCGGAACTACTGCTCGCGTTCCGCCAATCCGGTTGGGCGAATGGTCCTCCAATTGGCAAGAACGGCTACGCCCCCATGTGCCGCGTGGAGCGACTCGATCTGTACAGGTCTACAAATCGCCAATTTCTGCCAAGACATTGCGGTCGATGCCCGCCGGGGAAGAGTTTACTGGCCAGAAAGTAGACTGCAGGCTATCGGCGTTAATCCGCATGAACTGTCGCGACCAACGGCGACTGAGGCAGCGTGCCGTGGTGTCATGGACTGGGCTAACGAAGCCAGAAAACTCCTGGTGGCAGGCTTACCACTCGTGCAACATGGCCCTGTTTGGCTTGCCCGTAGTGTCCAGTTGTTTGTTCGGGGCGGGCTGGGGTTGGCACGTGAGGTGGATAGACTCCAAGGAGACGTGTGGACCCACAATGTAATGGTCTCGCGCCCCCAAAAACTCCAATGGATCGTTCGTGCATTGCTCTTTCCTCGTTCCGTTGCTCTGGCAAGGATCGATCAGCCGAGAACGGATACATAATGGATCTGGAGTCTTCGTACCGCGCAGCCGAGTCGATCTCTCGTGCCAGCGGGTCCAGTTTTTATCGTTCGTTTGACTTTCTACAGCGCGATCGTCGCCGCGCGATGCATGCCCTCTATGCGTTTGCGCGGCTGGTTGACAATGCAACCGATGATCCCAACTCCGCTCCCGAATGGCATTGCGAGTCCTGGCTGCGCTGGGTTGACCAACTCGCGTCGACTTCCTCACCCTCCGACACCCTCTTTCCTTTTCCCCGCGAAATCGAGACCATTCGTTCGGCGATGGCTGACTCCGTTCAGCGTTATCACATTCCAATCGAATTGCTCTCCGAGCTTGTCCGAGGCGTTGACATGGATGCCAAAGGCATCTCCATTCAATCCTGGTATGATTTGGAAGCGTATGCATTTCGAGTCGCGTCCACGATTGGTATTTGTTGCCTTTCGATATGGACTGATGGCAAGACGATTGCTCCGACGAGTCCAACATGGCAAGCGGCCGTGGACTGCGGCATCGCCTTCCAATTGACAAACATACTGCGCGACTTACGCGAAGACGCCCTTCGTGGCCGAATTTATCTCCCCCAGGAGGATCTCGCACGATTCGGTGTGGATCCAGCGACATGGCTTGCGGCGTTGCGATCCGAATCGCAATCCCATCGCAATACTCCGCGTTCTTGGATCGAGTTGGTTCGCATCCAGTGCGAGCGAGCGAATGCCCTATTCGATCGAGGTTGGCAACTCCAAGATCAATTGGAACCTGACAGCTTCCGCATGTTTTCACTGATGTGGCACACCTATCGCCAGCTTCTAGCCAAGATCGAAAAGGCTCCTGAAACGGTCTTCGTCTCGCGAACTCGATTAACGGCTGCAAACAAATCAAGCCTCGCCATTTCCCATTTTTTTACTCCGTTGCTTGCCCGACATGGTGACAACAGACAAACACGGAGCCCGAATCCAAAACAAGTCGATGCACCGAAGTCAGAGAGGCGACCACCGCAGGTTGCGGTAATTGGAGCCGGGCTTGCTGGAATGAACGCCTCGCTACATTTAGCGAGGCACGGTTGTCAAGTCACGCTCTTTGAATCCAAATCTCGGCTGGGAGGGCGTGCTGGATCTTTTGTAGATCCCGCCACCGGACAGTCCGTCGACTACTGCCAGCATGTTGGAATGCAGTGTTGCAAAGAACTAGGACGTTGGATCGACTTGACGGAGTCGAAGGAATCATGGCGCAACGAGGACACATTGCATTTCGTTTCAAAACTCGGCAAGCGGATCACGATACGCGGATGGCCGCTTCCAGCTCCGTTCCATCTGAGCGGCTTGCTCCTGGGCTGGCCGGATCTCACGATCGCGGACCGAGC
Source organism: Pirellula sp. (assembly GCA_025459275.1). Lineage (GTDB taxonomy): Bacteria > Planctomycetota > Planctomycetia > Pirellulales > Pirellulaceae > JBKCUI01. The sequence continues at coordinate 2,617 of JALOQW010000221.1, read as the reverse complement.
CCGCGTCGGATTGGGATTGATATCTCTCCTTTCATCGAAGAACACTGAGCAGTTCCAATGCATGCCAGCTCTGCGATGGCTCGAACAGCACTTCCAAAACCGTCGCACCATTGCGAATTTCTGGGCGACGATATTGGTAAGCGCACTCGGAGAACAAATCGATCGCGTCGCGATGGGACCGGTAAAGAAAGTGCTTGTGGACGGTTTCGCAGCAACACGCGATGCATACCATCTCCTTGTTCCAACGATCCCTCTGGCTCAATGGATGGAAGATGCGAACAGAAAAGCTCTTCAAGCGATGAGGGTCGACGTGCGATGCGCGTCCGCAGTCTCTTCGTTGCAAAAGGAATCGACAGGGCGATGGGCGATTCCCTCAACCCACCACTCATCGTTCGACTCGGTTGTTGTTGCTGTTCCTTGGCATCGGATCCAATCGTTACTCAGTGATGTCGACTTGCCTCTAGACCTCCAAGACAAACTGGCTGCAACGCGATCCCTGGAATCGTCTCCAATCACAGGTGTTCACACATGGTGGGACCGACCGTGGCTGGAGCAGCCTCATGCCATCCTGATCGACCGGCTGTGCCAATGGGTCTTTCCCGGACCGGAATCGAGTGGAACGACCAACTTACCGAATGAAACATATTATCAAATCGTGATTAGCGGATCGCGCCAATTGCCGAAAGGAAAGTCGGAAGCAATCTTGGAATGGGTGAGAGCCGACTTGGCTGAGGTCTTTCCCGAGGCGGCGAAATCCACACTGTTGCGGGGTAAGGTAGTAACCGATCCACAGAGCGTGTTTTCTGTTTCGCCTGGGCATGAGGCAAGCCGTCTGCACTCGAACGCGCTGGCCAGTGAAGGTATCTTTCTTGGCGGAGACTGGACCGACACAGGATGGCCCGCAACCATGGAAGGCGCGTTACGCTCAGGACTCTTGGCCGCGGAAGGCGCTCTCGCGTACCTAGGTCGTCCCGCCCGACTGCTGGAATAAAACGCCCTGACGCTCCGCAATGCTAATGCGTGCCACCCACGAATGGCACTTTCGGTGAGTGTCCCTCCAGCGTTCTTCTTTCAACGAACCAACCCAATGTAGTGGATCTTGCCAAAGATCCTTAAGCACCGGGAAGTTTGGCAATTTCCACTGCGGCTTTGAACGGTATTGTGCTTAAGCAAAAGAAAACAATAGCCGTCTCGATCTCCCAACGAGCCTAGCGCTGCTGATAGCCGGCCCAGGGGTTGCGCTGGGATTGCAATTCATTACGCCGCGGTTCCGGCGTCGGATCGAAGAAGTCCCGGGGCCGGCCACCCAATACGGCGGGTCCGATATCGTTCAGCGGGTAGGGGTCGAAGTCTGCGGCCTTGGCCTTCTGCCGATCCATCGTGCCGAACCCGAACCGCTCGGCATAATTGGAACTCTGACAGCCGATCGACGACACAACAAGCGCGATCGCAGCACCGAGACGTAGAGTGGATTGTTTCACGATAGCCCCTAACTGGCTCGACGTCGTTGGAGTCGATGCCGCCTGGATCGTCTTGAACTAGAAATCAATGTCGAATGTATCGATTAACCGAGGTCAATCGCTAGACGGATTCGCTCTGGTAAAGATAGCAATCGTCAACCAGATGTCCTAAGAAACGTCTCGTACCCGGCGTTTCGACTTTTCGGTTCGAGGCACCTGTACGGACTGTGAGGACTAGGAAAAAGGCTCGGAATACGCGTTGACCCGACGGGAAATCCCCGTCCGAGACCCTCGAACTGAACAATTTTGGTTAACCGAGCCAACTCTATGGCGTACGATTATCGGGCCCGGATTGAGGCAGACTCTTTGTTTGTGGTAATGCGATGCCCATATTGAAGCGAGAGCAGGACATTTGGCCACTTAACTTGCTGGCCGAGGACTTTTCGGACGTGGCTGCGCGTCCTTGGTGGGCCATGTACACGTTGCCACGCTTCGAAAAGAAGCTGATGCGGCAACTGACGGAACTTGAGATCCCGTTCTATGGCCCAACGATTGGCCGTCGTTTTCGTTCCCCGCAGGGTCGGATCCGAACTAGTTACGAGCCCCTTTTCCCCAATTACGTCTTTGTCTGTGGCGACGAAATGGCCCGGTATCATGCCGTGGCAACCGGATCGGTGTCGCGTTGGCTGGCTGTCCCGCATCCCAACGAGCTGATCACGGACCTCCGCCAGATTCATGAATTGATCCTGACTGATGCCCCTCTCGCACCGGAAGCCAAGCTGGAACCCGGTCAGCGAGTCCGTGTCCGCAGCGGCGTCTTCAAGGGCTTCGAAGGAACGGTTCTTCGCCGAGAGAATGAGATCCGTCTGTTGATCTCCGTCCGATACATGGGCCGCGGAGCCAGCGTCGCCCTCGACGACTGCCAGCTGGAACCCATTTAAACCCCGCACACTCCTTCGGCGATTCGTCTATTTCGGGTCCGCAACCCGTTTAACCGTCATTTCGAAAATCTTGCGGGGGGGCATCCCCTCGACTAGGTACTCTCCGACCTCGACCCAAGTATCGTTCGCGACCGCGATCGTGTAGCGAACTTTGCCACCGCGGCCATCTTCAAAGCCCCAGTATCGGTCTCCTGCGTCAATGGCGACTTGCATGGA
>JALOQW010000220.1 GCA_025459275.1 Pirellula sp. | reverse complement strand
TGCGCGTAAAAGTCGTCGCCAGAACCGTCTCCAACGACAGATCGCTAAACAGCAGTTGGATAGCGCGCGATGCCAATCGGTACGTCTTTCCGGTACCTGCTGAAGCCATGATCATTCGCGGCTCAAACCATTCGGACGGAGGTACTCCTTCGACTGGAACGGATTCCACCAACAACCTTGATGGCTGGTCAGTAGAGATGCGAGGTCTCGCTTTCGGAAGCCATGGCTCATCGCAAATCACGAGTTCGGGACAATCGGAACGGCGATCAGACGACCACTTCCGAACGACCGTGCTTTGCGTGATGGCCCAAAAGTCATCGTAGTCCTGAAGGATGCGATCGCTCGGCGGCCAAAAAATCCCGTCCACGACATGGCTTGCCTGTTCCCGAGCAGAGTCGACCGCCGCGGCCAGTTCCTCTTCGGTAAAGTCCGCACTGACAAACGCTGTCTCGGCGGTGTTGCGGGGGAGGAGGATGTATCCGAAGGAAGCCCTCTCCGACGAAACCTTTTTGGCCTTATCGATCAAGACTCCATACAGTGGTAGCTGCCAATCGGCCCACTTCCCGGACTTGATATGAATCGCTCGAGGATTTCCCGAACTGTCACCGGTCTTGTAATCCCAAACAGCCCACAGATCGTCCGCTTCATGCCAGTCAATGCGATCAATCCTGCCGTGCAGCTTGATGGAACGGCCTTCGTCCACTTGGAAATCGATTGCGTGTTCGCGATCCACCGTGAATTCGGCTTCGACCATTTTCCAACCCAATCGCATTTTTTCTGCATGGAGTGGTGAAAATTGGCGCAGCCGGGTCTTGGCCTGTTCGATTTGTACGACGACCGCGGGTGGGGGCACCAGTCCGAAACGACTTTGACTTTCTTGCTGAAGTTGTTCGATCAGCCAATCGGTGATCGAGTCTTCATGAATGGAATTGGCGACAGGGGATTGAAAAAAGTCTTCCAGAACCTTGTGCACAAGGTCACCAAATGCACTCCCATCCAATTCGAGAGGCAAGTGTTTCACGGCCTTCAATTTGAGGACTCGATTCAGATAAAACCGATAAGGACAATCGGCATATTTCTTGAAGTCGGTCACCGCCATGTCGACAACCGAGACGTCCTTGGACGGCTGAGGGATCGGAATATCGGACTGGCCGATGCGCGGAGCCCACGTAAGTACCTTCGTCTGAATTTCTTGCGATTCGGTTAAGAGCTTCAATACGCGACGCGCCAGTTGCTGCGTCGGAACCGATAGCAGGAGGCGGCTTGGGGTGAGCGGGTCGCCATCGCTATTCATGCGATTGAGAATCAGCTCGACCTGTTCTCGTGTATTCAATATCACGAGCATGACATAGGCATCGCGAGCATATCGTCTCGCATTATCAATCAACCCCAATTCGCTTCGAAGTCGGTTCGGCAAGAAGGCATCGGAGTTGACACTCTCCGGGATGACACCATCGTGCAGCCCGCTCAGCATCAGTACCGGTGCATCATCGAGCGCCAATTCGAGCCATCCAATCATCTCGATAGCGTTGCTATCGCGTTGGGGTGGGATTTGCGCACCATCCAGCAATTGGTGAAGCCACGCAAATGCGTCGCGCAGCTCAATCTCTTTATTCAAGATTGCTGGCGTGTGAATCCACTGTTCGATAGCCGAGTTGATCTCGGCGCAAGCTCGTTGGACCGCATGCCCTTCGTCCGTTGTGACGTCCACGGGAAACGTCGCATACAACTCCCGAAACATGGTTCGAAACGGATCGACCCAATCGGATAGAGTTCGCTTGCCGCTCTGCAAAGGTTCGAACAGCCCTCGAAGGGCGCCTAGGACCGCTTCGAATTCCCGCTTTCCTTTTCGCGACTCCGGAAAAACCGGAACTCGAACCGATCGCAGGAGCGTCGTGTTCAAGTATTCATCGATCGAGGCCAAGTAATCCTCGGGGAGCTCCACACGAGTTCGGAGCCATTGTTCGACCGTGGTCTCGCGAACGAGATTGTGAAACGCTTCGATCTCCCCATCTCGAAGATGGTTCTGGATGAGGGACAATAACTTCATCGGCTGCGTAGCGTGGATCGCTACACCAGGACCATAACGCAACGAAACGCCTGCTCGCGCTAGCGATTCTTGGAATGCGGGAATCAAGGTTGGGTCCGGAACCCCCACCGTGATTTGCGAAGGGGAACGTGAGGTGCCCAGCATTGCCAATTGCACTGCTAACTCCTCCGCTGCATCGCGTACGGTGCTGCGCACATGCATCGATTCGTCATCGATCGGAATCTCTAGCCCCTGCCAAAAATCGGATCTCAATGTTCCATCCGCATCGAAGCCGTGAGCGAACGACACAGGAGCCCCGACCAGGGAAGTGACCTGCGGTGCCACGGAGGCCAGAAATCGACGCTGGGCCCGATTCAAGTCGACGGTTCCAATCAACATGATCTCATGGTCCGTTGCTTGGACTTCGTTGTGCTCCAAAGCGAAACGACGCGCCGTTTGGATGTCCCACAGCCCTGCTTCATGCAAGATGTCGAGGTAACGTCGCTGGAGTGTTGCGAGGACCCTCCATCGCGATTCCTCGGGAGTGCCGACGAGTCGCTCGGCCACATCGGAAAAGTCCAATAGGTCCGATGCGAGTTCGCGGTGCAACGTTCCGAGGATCCGACCGAGGTCCATCCACGCAATCAGTTCGTCAACGTTCGGGACCTCAAACAGAAGTGGACGGAGTTCCGCCAGTTCCATACTCCGAAGCACATGCGTCCAAGCCATGATCTGATCCAACTCGGTCGCGAATGGAAGCTTGGCTTGGTACAGCTTCTCTGGCAACTTTCCCAGAGTCAGGATCTCCGGAGGACGCAGTACGACTTGCTGCTGTGCGGCTCGTTCTGCCAACAGCGTTTGCAGGGTTCGACCGGCGAGCGATCCGGGCAAAACCACCAGCATCCGATCCAGATTCCACTCGCTTCCACGGCGGTAACGATCGAACAAATAATCTCGAGCCGAGTGGAGGATCGGGCGAGACCAACCCAAGAACTCTAGCCGAATAGGACGTGGTTGGTCGAAGAGTGGTTGATCTTTGGAAGACTTCGCATTGCGTCGGGCCATAAATCATTATGTTTCGGGGTGCGCTCGGCCGCCCATGCGATAAAGGATCGCGATCGGCATTACCATTAATCCAATCATCCAGAAGACACTCGAAACCGGCCAACCCATCTTGTCAGCAATGAGAAGAAACAAACTGTAAAGTGGGCCGGCAACCAACATTCCCAAGAAGTTGGCTTGATTCATGGTCGCAATCATCCGCCCTTTGAGCTTGTCGGGTGGGCGATCTTGCAGGAACACTTGCAGAGGAATGGAGTAAATCGCAGCAGAGACTCCCAGAACGATCAATGTCACACGCGTTGCATTGAGCCCCAACCACAATCCGTTCCCTTGCCACAATCCCAACAACGCCAGGCAGATAACGATCCCCCAGAGTCCCAAGCTAACGGCGGTATGCTTTGGAAGCTTGCGGCATAGAAAACCACCCAGTGGAGCTCCAAGCATGATGCCGATAGCGATCATGCCTACGAGAAGACTAGTATCCGCATTGTTCAAGCCTAGCATCCCGATGCCGACCCGATTCACGGTTGGCATGGCGATCGATGCCACCATCCAAAACACGCACGATACCAATAGAGCCATCAGCAAGGGGTTGTCCCCTCGAAGGAGCTGAATCATATCGCGGGAAAGACCAAAATTGTCGCGAGTGAAAACCGCCTGAGGTTGCGCCGGCGGCGTGCGACGAATCTCAAGCGAAGTCAATGTACCGACGACTGCAATCCCGACGCATACCAACGAACCGATCCACAGCCGACTCGCATTGTCTTGAACATTGGGACCCACGAGAACATCGACGAGCTTGCCTGCGATCGTGAATCCAAAGATGATCGCCAAGAATGTCGACATCAGAATCAGCCCATTCGCTCGTGGCAAGTCCGACGACCGAAACAGCTCCGGCAGAATCCCGTATTTTCCTGGGCCAAAAAAAGTACTCTGTGTAGCCATCAAGAACAACACGGTCCATGTACCGGCCATGCCCCATGAATCGTAGTTCAAGAAGGCGATCACTCCCAAGATCATGATCGCGATCTCGGCAACCTTGGACGCGACAATGATTGGCGTTTTGCTCCAGCGGTCGGAAAGATACCCTGCGAAACCGCTGAACAGAACAAAAGGCAATGAGAATACGAAGGTTGCCCAGCCTTGCCAGTCTTCATTCGCAGCTACCCCGGCTCCGGCTGGAATCGCCAAGAGAAGGACGAGTTGTTTGTAGACATTGTCATTGAATGCGCCAAGGAATTGAGTGATCGCGATCCCCCAGAACGATCGATCGTACAATACCGGTGGCTGGTCCTTGGCTTGGCTGTCGTCCATGCAGAAAAGTCCTTGCTAGAGGATGTCGAATCACAAACCGCACTTCTCAAGTGCCAGGCTTTGCAGACCTCGCAAATCCAGTTTACCGGTTCCGAGTATCGGAATCGCGTCCACTTGAATGAAGCTGTCTGGGCTTGGGACATAAATCCCTGGCAATCCTGCTTCGATGAGTTTCTTGACGATCTCATCGGGTCGTTTGTCGATTTGGGTGTAGAGGACGACCAATCGTTCCCCTTTCTTCTCATCGGGAACACCACAGACTGCGAGTGTCGTGGTGTCTTCGTTGCCACCAACGATCTTGGTGATTTCCTCTTCCACTTGAATGTGTGGGACCATCTCGCCACCGATCTTCGAGAAACGGCTCTCGCGTCCCGTAATAAAAATGAATCCATCTTGATCGACGTGACCGACATCCCCAGAGGCGTACCATTCGCCATGCATGACCTTGGCGGTCAATTCAGGTTGCTTCAGATATCCCGGCATCACATTGGGACCAGCGAACTGCAACATCCCATCTTCATTGGGTCCCAGTACGCGACCATCGTCGAGCGACACCGATCGAGCTCGGATGCCTGGCAAGGGTAATCCAACGGAACCCTCGCGCAGTGCGTTCTTCTGTTCCTGTGTCTTGGCGCGCGAAGGAGGGAAGTTCACGGAAACGACCGGACTAAGTTCGGTGGTGCCGTAGCCTTCCGTCGGTCGCACACCGAAACGGGCTTCGAAAGCATCCGCCAAGGGAATCGGCATTTTCTCGGCACCCACAATAACCACTTCGACCGTTTTGAATTGTTCTGGCTCGATCCGTTTGAGGAAGGCCCGTAGAAACGTCGGCGTCCCCAGAACTACGGTGCACTTATTGGTTTCGATCAACTTGCCGATCTGTTTAGGCTCAAGCGGATTGTAGTGATAGGCACCGGACGAAGGGAGTGCCATCGCTCCCCACAAGGTCACGGTGTATCCGAAGGAATGAAAGAAAGGCAAGATTCCGAGGAAGCAATCGTCATTGCGAACGCCGATGATCGTATCGAATCCCTGAATGTTGGATGCCACATTCAACATCGTCAACGGTACACCCTTGGGAATGCCAGTAGAGCCCGAAGTGAAGATAATCGTCAAACGATCATCGGGCTTGATCTTGTTCAGTCGGAACTTCGATGCCAACATCGACACAGGCATCAGCTTGGCCTGGACGAAGGCTGCGATCTTATCCGAAAGCATCGCCTTGTCCTTCATGTCTTCCAGATAGACCGTTTTGCCGACAAGTTTGTATCCGAGCTTGTCCATCACTTTTCTGCTGGTGATCACGGTCTGAATCTCCGCCTGTTCGATGCATCGGTTAATGATCGATTCGGAGACCGTATAGTTGAGATTGACGGCAACGCGGCGTGAGAGCGTCATCGCCAAATTGGTAACGACTGCAGGCACGGTGGGAGGCAATAGAATTCCCACGTGAGATTCGTTGGGGCCAATCGCCTCGCGTTCGAGGATGCGTTTAAGCGCCAGAGTGCGGAGGAGCAAGTCGCTGCCGGACAGCTTGACGCCCGTCGAATCAGCCACCTTGATTTGGCTTCCCTTCTGGCGGCAGCGTTCCAGGAAGATTCTGGGCAAGTTGTGATCCCAGGCAATCGGTCGATCATTGAAGTTAGGAGAGGCTGACATCGTCGCAATACATCTGTAGCGTTGGAACTCGAAGACAGAAAACTGGCTTGCAGTGGCCCACATTCTAGCGAAATGCGTAGCCTGTGTGGTGTCACCCGCCACCAGACCTGCGATTCGCGCTTCGGCCAATCCGCACCTTGAAAACGGTCGCAAATATCAGCCCAATCAAGAAACGGCCCGACTTGGTTGCAGCGTAAAACCGACCAAAATTCTCTCGCCGTGGAATACCCTGCGTTCTCGGTTGCAGATGGAGCACCCTCCCAAGAAGATCGGAACCGATTGCACGCTCGCTGTGTAGCAAGAACAATGGTGCTCTACAAGAACCATCGAAATCCAGCCTTCACATCTCGCATTCCCATGACTCTCGCTAAACTACCCTGTTTTTTTACGGTGCTCTTCTGCATTGCCAGCTCCATGGTCGCAGAGGACTGGTCTCAGTTTCGAGGGCCGAACGCTAACGGTCATGCGTTGAACGCGACAGCCCCCTTGCGATGGTCCGATACGGAAAACGTTGTTTGGAAAGCAGCGATCCCCGGACTGGGCTGGTCTTCCCCCGTGACAGTAGATGGCAAAACATATCTCACCACGGCGGTAGAGAATGACGACGACAGTTATTCCCTGCGAACCATCTGCGTGGAAACCGCAACTGGCAAGCTGCTCTGGAACACCGAAGTCTTCATCCAGCCACAAAAGGCCCCCAAGATCCATTCCAAGAACAGTCATGCCAGCCCTACCCCTCTGGTTCGTGATGGTAAGTGCTACGTTCATTTCGGCCACATGGGCACTGCCTGCCTGGATACCACGGGCAAGATTCTCTGGAAACAGACGGAGCACAGCTACAAGCCTGTTCATGGCAATGGTGGTTCACTCTGCCTGGTGGATGACCATCTCATTTTCAGTATTGATGGTGAGGACGTGCAAGCGGTTATCGCCTTGGATGCAGCCAGCGGCGCCACGGCGTGGAAAGTGGATCGCCAGGCCAAGCCATCACGCAACTTCTCCTTCGGAACACCATTGCACATTGTTCATAATGGTGTCTCGCAGGTGATTTGTGCAGGTAGTGACGTCGTCATGTCGCTTGACCCGAAATCGGGCACTGAACTATGGCGTTTCAAATACAAGGGCTACTCACAGATTCCTGTACCGATCTACCACGAGGGGCTTATCTACATTTGCACCGGTTACGATACCCCCAAACTGCTGGCTATCCGCGCCGGCGGTAAAGGGGATGTCACCGAAACACATCTTGCCTGGCAGGTCGGCCGCAACATCGGACACACTCCCACGCCGGTGCTGGTGGATA
>JALOQW010000219.1 GCA_025459275.1 Pirellula sp. | reverse complement strand
CGATCCGGAAATGGGACTGGATGGAAAGCGGAATTGGTTGCCGAGGGAGTGCGGCGATTGATGGAACCAGAGGTGCTTTTCGATGCCGTACGTGAAGTGCTTGAAGTTCCGACCATCGATCCGATGACTGGCGAGCCTTTGCAAGCGGTTCATTTGCTCGATCCATCCGTTCCGAATGAATCCTTGGATATCCTCGGAAGATGCAACCGTCCCGAACGGTGCAGCGCGATGGATTCTTCGTTTGGCCTTGAACGACAACTGCATTGGATTCAGGGAGAGATCGTACAATTGCCTCTGATGTCGCAGCAAACCTTTTTTGATCGATGCCTCGAACAAGGAATGCATGACCGACATATCCTGACCCTCGCCTATCGGAAGGTCTATGCCCGATTCCCGAGCGATGAAGAGATGTCTTATTGGCTCGCGGAAATCCCAAACGTTGGATCGGATCGACGCGCTTGGTATCAGGACTGGTTAGCCAGCCTGCTCAGCAGTTCAGAGTTTCTCTATCGGTGATTCGATGATGCCTTCATCCTTACCCACTCGACGTCGAGACTTCTTGCGAATCGGAAGCCTCTTGCCGTTTGGCTTGATGGCAACTGAGCAACGTGTTTCGGTCGGCAGCGAACATGCCAAGCGTTCCACAGCCAAGTCCTGTATCCTTTTATGGTTGGACGGTGGACCAAGCCACCTCGAGATGTGGGATCCCAAACTGGATGTCCCGGAAGAAGTCCGTGGGCCGTTTCGCTCCATCTCGACGCGTATTCCTGGAACCCATTTCTCGGAAGAACTGAAGCGATGCGCAGACTTGGCGGATCGAATGACGATCGTGCGATCGATGACGAGCCCCTTGGGAGAGCATGGGCTAGCCAACCAATACATGCTGACCGGTTATACACCTTCTCCTTCGCTGGAGTACCCTAGCCTCGGAGCATTGACTTCCCAGCAACGACGCGACAACTTCGGCGCACTTCCTTGTTATGTTGCGACGCCAGAAATACGAACAGGCATGGGAGCGGGCGCATTGGGTGTCGACGCGGAACCGTTCCTGGTCCGAGCGGGAATGGCAGGGAAAGGGCTCGCTGCGCGCGATTTGGATTTTTATCCTGGTCTGGATGCGCAGCGGCTCCAACGGAGACGTGAAATGCTCCTGAGAATCGAGGATCAATTCCGAACACAACATGGAAGCGAGGCTCGTCTTGAGACCCCCTTTGATGCGGCGTTCCGACTGTTGGCATCGGAGGCCACTCGTCGTGCCTTCGACCTGAACGAAGAACCCGAGTCCGTTCGAGCCAGGTACGGGACACGGGTCTTTGGTCAAGGATGCTTGTTGGCTCGTCGACTCGTCGAAAGAGAAGTTCCCTTTGTTACCGTCGTGCAAACGGGCTGGGATACGCATGAAAACCTTGTATTGCAGCTTCGCGATGGATTCGCAGGAGCGAAAGAGGGGGTCGGATTGATCCCAACGTTTGATCAAGGGGCAAGTGCACTCATCACCGACTTGGAGCAGCGCGGACTGCTCGACGAAACGTTGGTCATTGCCATGGGAGAATTTGGCCGAACCCCGAAACTGAATCCTCGAGGTGGGCGAGATCATTGGCCTCGCGTGTTTAGCGTAATGATGTGCGGTGGTGGGATTCCGCGGGGCATGGTGTTGGGCGCCAGCGACCGAGTGGGAGAAAGTCCACAACTCGAACCCGTTACTCCTGCCGATCTCATCCACACTCTCTGCATTCGGCTCGGTATCGATCCAAGATCCAGTTGGACAAGCCCCGATGGTCGCCCCATTCAAATCAACTCTCACGGCAATCCGATCCATGCGTTGTTGTGATCGCGACATACATTGCACTGAAAAACGCCGCAACTTTCTTTATCGGTCCGGCGTCGCGATGGCAGGATGGATCGGTCTATCCCGTTTGGGCTGGGGCTCGATGACCGCCAATCGAATCACTGTCATGCGATGGCACGCGGATTCCCGAAAGTTGGTGGCCGCGACGGAGGGTTGTTTGCAGATCATCGATCCGGATACGGGGCAAGAAGTCAGCCGCATCTCGATCGAACCTCAAAAAATCTTGGACCTCGCGTTCGATCCAAGGGGTCAGCATGTACTGATCGCAGGAGGGGATCCTAGCCAACGAGGGATCGTCGAATTGCGCCGATGGCCCAGTGGTGATCTGCTTCAGTCTCACGTGATCGAAGGAGATGTCGTCACGCGCGTGGCGTGGTCGCCCGAGGGGGAGCGATGGCTGGAAGTCGATTGGAATGGTGGATGCCGCATTCGTGGTGTATCCGATACTCCACCCATTCAATACGCGGGACACACGCGAACGATTCTGGCAGCGGCATGGGCCAAGTCGCAACCGTGGGTCGCGACTGCGGGTGTCGAATCATCGATCCATATTTGGAATCCGGACGACGGTGCTCCCATTCGCCGTTTCGATCAACATACGCAGTCGGTGGTGGCTCTGGATTTCATTCAGCCAGACATGAACCAAGATCCGTTCCTGGTTTCGGCTGGTGAGGACGCAACCCTGCGACTTTGGCAACCGAAGAACGGTCGTTTGATTCGTTTCGCCCGCCTCCCTGCGACTCCCACATCGATCGCTTCGTTGGGTTCGGGACTCGTATACGCCGTTGTCTTGGATGATGGCCGCATTGTCCGAGTCGATCTCGCGGACCTTTCGATGGCGACTCTCATCGAATCCTCAGCAGAGGATCGAATCCTAGCGGTCGCGACCAACGGTCCAGGAGACATGCTGTACGTGATGCGAGAATCTGGTTTGCATGCGATAGTGGTTTGATACCCGTCTGGGTAAGCCATTCGCACATGGTAAGTTGAGATCCACGGTTGAAGGTGACCTAGCTCGACGACGCCGTGCCCCGGGGAGCATACACCGGCGTGTGACCGTCGAGTACCGGAATCGACGGACAAGATGTCCGTCGTACAAATTTCCATTGCGCAAATTTCCGTTGGGCAGATTTCATTTGCCACTCGCCTGAAAGACTTTGGTCATTGCGCGGCCCAACCGCCGTCGACAGGAACCATGGCTCCTGTCACATAGCCGCTAGTCTCGGCGGCCAGGAAAAGAACTGCAGTTTCGATCTCTTCCATCCGCCCCCAGCGACGCATGGCGGTGTGGGAGGCGAAAGCGTCTTTGGTTACTGGATCTTCGGTCAACACCCGATTCATTTCGGTTTCAAAGGGTCCCGGGCAGATCGCGTTGACGGTCACGCCGGTTCGTGCCCATTCGACGGCTAGCTGACGTGTGAGCTGAACGATCGCACCTTTGGAGGTGCAGTACAGGCTGCGATCAGGAATCGCTACCAACCCGAGTGCGCTGGCGATGTTGATCACCCGACCATACCCCTGACCCGTCAGCACGGGAGCGGCAGCTCGGCACAGCAACCAAGGGGCACGGATATTGGTAGTCATCACACGATCAAAATCTTCGACGGTAACCGAGCCGATGGAACCGCGAACATTGATGCCTGCGTTGTTCACCAAGATATGCAAACCGCCCAACTGCTTGCAGGCGGCGTCTACCAATCGATCGGCTGTAGCAGGATCGCTTAGGTCGCCTGCGATGCCTATTGCGCGTCGATTGGTGGACTGTTGGATCTGGTCCACGCAAGCATCAATTTGCGTTTCATCGCGACCGCCGATCAGCACGTCGGCACCAGCTCGGGCCAGCGCAAAGGCAATCTGCTTGCCGAGTCCGCGACTGGCACCGGAAATCAATGCAACGCGTCCGGTCAGATCGAATGGGTTCATCGCATGGTCCATAGGCTTTGTCGTTACTCGTCGTACAATGTGCCTTACAATCAAAACAAATCAGTGAATTGGCGTCAAACTCCCTTGCGCGATTTGCTCGGCCGCAACATCGCGAGGATGAATGTTGACTGCTCTAGCAGGGAGCGATGTCAGTATGACGCAAATCGTTTCGGATGCTGGATCGGCCCATGCAATCGTCCCCGTCGAACCAGTATGTCCAAAAGTCTTGTCCGAACAGCCCTTGCTGCCAGCGGCATGCCCAACGTTGACTTCGTCCCGCCCGTCGCCGGTAAACTCGGGTAGATACTTTTTGACTTTATCTTCCAACTTGAATTCGCCGCGATCATAGAGCGTCATCACCGCCGTCATCGTAATCGGTTTAGAAATCGACCCGAGGAGAAACATGGCGTTTTCGTCCTGAGCTGCTCCAAATGCGTACGAATATCTAGTACCTTTTTGCGAGACATATATCGCAGCCGCAGAAATCTGACCCTCGGAGCAAACAACGCAGCAGCTGCCAGATGCCCGCGACGTTGGTACGGTCAACAATGTTTCGCAGGAAGCAAACGCAGATCAGCGGCAACATTAAGCGACGCCAAAATTTGACCCGAGTTAGATTGTCAGATAATCTATTTGCACCCGAGAGGTTTCGCAAGTCATGCAGGACAAAAGATGAAGACGATTACCAGACCCAAGATGCGCGATCAGGTTTCTGAGCAAATCAAAGAGTACATCATCGAACGAAATCTGATGCCTGGGGATCGCTTGCCGACCGAGACTCAACTTGCGGAGTCGTTCGGCATCAGCCGGTTGAGCGTCCGCGAAGCGACGAAGACGCTCGAGTTCCTCGGCATCGTCGAGTCGAAGACAGGAGTCGGGTTAACGGTCGGGCGGATCAATATGGAGCGCATGACGAAGCACCTTGGTTTCCACTCGGGCTTGCTCGACGCCGATCCGCAGCAATTGATCGACAGTCGCGTGATTATCGAAACGGGTGTGCTGCCGCATGTCGTCCGTCGGATGACTGACGATCCTTCGATCCTCAAGAAATTGCAGAGCTTGGTGGATCAGTTTCGCACAGCCAAAGACTTGCGGGCATGCATTGAGATCGACATCCAGTTTCACCGAACTTTGATCGAAGCCAGCGGCTTGAAGCCTCTGGTTGCCTTCAACGAGTTATTGGTTGTGTTCTTCCGACGATTCTTTGATGCCATCAAGAAAGTGGATGTCAAGGTTGGTATCGAACATCACCAACGGCTCGTCAACCTGCTGGCGGCGGGACGCGTCGAAGAAGCAACGGTCGAGCTACGAGAACATATCGAAGACAATAAACGACGGCTTCAATAAGTCGTCTCCAACCGATTCAATACAGAGTTTTTCCAACCCATGATTCGTAATGTTCAACTCAAAACCATTTCTGCCGTAATCGTTATCGTCATCGCGAGTTGGCACGCGTTGACGATGCCACTTTTTGGAGACGATCATGCAACCATTGCTCCCGAGGAGCGTGACTTCTTCGAGAAAGAAGTACGACCTTTGTTGGTCAAGCGTTGTTTCGAATGCCATGGGGGCTCGGAAGCCGATGGCGGCTTGTCGTTAGCTTCCGCCAAGGGTTGGCAACAAGGTGGCGATAGTGGGCCGGCGATTGTGCCGGGTAAAGTCGATGAAAGCTTGTTGATCGAAGCCATCAACTATCGTTCGCTGGAGATGCCACCTGCGGCCCGTGGTGGGAAGTTGCCGGAAAACGAAATCGCGATCCTGACGAAATGGGTTGGGATGGGGGCACCTGATCCGCGCACCGGCAGCGAAGTCCTAGGAGGCATGACGCTAGAAGAAGCGAAAGCCTGGTGGTCGTTTCAACCACTGCCAGAGTTGCCTCCAAGTAAGACGGACTTCCAGTCCGTCTTACATGTCGACGAATTGCTGTTACGTGAGATCGAAAGCCGCAACTTGCCGTTGGCTCCTCAAGCCGATCGCCGCACCCTGATCCGGCGATTGAGCTACGATCTAACTGGGCTGCCACCAAGCGCGGAAGAAGTCGAAGCATTTATTGCAGACACATCGCCTGACGCCTACTCGCAGTTGATCGAACGCTTGCTCGACTCGCCACAGCATGGCGTCCACTGGGGAAGGCGCTGGCTCGACGTGGTGCGCTACGCCGATAGCTCCGGTACCACCAGCGACCATCCGCTGCCCCATGCTTGGCGCTATCGCAACTGGGTGATGGAAGCGTTCCAAAAGGATATGCCCTTCGACCAGTTCGTCCGTTTGCAACTAGCGGGTGATTTGTTAACTCGCGATGCGACCCCCGAAAAACACGCTGAAGGAATCATCGCCACAGGCTATCTCGCCATGGCCCGTCGCTTTGGATTCGATAGCGACAAGGACATGTTCCTGACTTATGAGGACGCAATCGATAACCTGGGCAAGAGTTTTATGGGACTGACCATAAGCTGCGCTCGTTGCCATGATCACAAATTTGACCCGATAAGCGCTAAGGACTACTACGCCTTGTATGGGATCCTCGAGAGCTCTCGATTCGCTTTCCCTGGCTGCGAGAAAAATGGAAAACCTCGCGACTTGGTTCCTTTAATGAGACCAGACTCCCTTGAGGCACAGCTACGGGATTGGGAGGCAAAGAACAAGGAACTGGAGACGGCCAAAAGAACTCAACTGGAAGCAGCCAAGTCTGCCGGTGTGGCGCTTGCCGAGCTAACAAAATCGAATCGAAATGTCCTGGTATCGCAACCCGTATCGGAAGGTGGAAGCGTTCCGTTTGAGAAAACGGTTCACGTGAGAAAGGGCGATGTCTTGGAACTGACCGTTCTGCCGAATAGCAGCCATGGAGCCGATACGACGCGAGTCCAATGGCAAATCACAGAGACGGATGGAGAGAAACGCTTATGGGACCTTTCCGATATCGCGCTAAATCTTTTGCAAGGCAATCCAATCAGCGCAGGCGAAGATGGGAATTGGTATTTCTTGGAAACCACTTTAGGTTCGGTCCTGCTCGCGGAACAGCGACGCAGTATGGAGGGCAATCCTTCGATCCAAGGTTGGAGTCTCGATAACCTTCCAGCCGTGTTCGCGAACACTTCTGGGCAACAAGTCATGGCTTGGACGACTTTAGCCGCAGAATCGTTCTTTATGCATCCGGCACACAATCGGCCGGTCACTGTCGCCTGGGTAAGCCCCATGGACGGCGAGCTCCAACTAAGTGGGTTGGTTGTCGACGCTCATCCTTCCGGGGGTGATGGAGTCTCCTTTGAGCTAAACCATGTCGCGTCGTCTGATTATGGTATGGCGCTGGCAAAACTCGGTGACATGAATAGACCAATCCCGGAAGCACCGCCAAAGCCGGAAGTCCTCGTCGCTTATGCCGTGGTTGATGGGGATGCCAAAAACACGAGATTCCAAGAACGTGGTGAACCGGAGAAACTGGGCGAAGAAGTGCCACGACGTTGGTTGTCGGTATTTGGCGGTGAGCAGGTTCCTGAAGCTGCCGGCAGTGGTCGTCGCGAGTTGGGTGATTGGATTGCCACGCATCCCTATCCGGGACGCGGCCTCAACGAATGAAGCCAGGGAGTTCGCCGCCGATGCGCCGTCTCGCCGTCCTGCACACCGTCGCCATGCTGGTCGATCGCTTC
>JALOQW010000533.1 GCA_025459275.1 Pirellula sp. | reverse complement strand
AGGCACGTTGACAGGACTGGAGTGGAGTTAGGGATGACCGGGATGCCAACTTGGATGCCGTGAGAATGACGGTTTCTCTTTCCCTCGGTCTCTCGCTCGTAGCCACCTTCGCCGGCTCGCTTCGCATTGCGACACCGGACGGCTAGCGCCGTACCGCTAAGACTGCAAACTTCATCGTCGACTAGCGCCGTACCGCTTGAAGCGCGGACAACTCTAGCGGTATGGGCGCAAGCCCTCCGGTACGTCATTCAAGCTACGTCTCCTTCGAGTCCTCTGTCTCGCCGGCTCGCTTCGCATTGCGACACCGGACGGCTTGGAAAACGGATGGATAAACCGGTTTGGAATAGGGAATGAAAGTGTCCTACAAAGAAGAACTAGCAATTCACTTTGGCCTCGGCTGGTACGCTGATCGTGGTAACACGATGAGTGTAGTATCCAACCCGAGGGAAACGCAGGCAAGCTATCGAGCTCCGAAATCAGGTCAATTCGTGTGTCGACCCGGTCGAGCTGTGGGGAAGACAACATCGGTGGGATCGTTATGAGCGAGATCCCATCGGACACGGCGGAGTCGCAGAACCTTAGCATGCGTGGAAATTCCAGACGCGAGAACATCGAGATCCCTGCAGCTTCCCAGATGACGTTTTACGACATCTGGGAACGGTCGGAGAACGCCTCGGGTGGTAATGCCGACGTGTACGCTGCAGGGAAGTCACATAACTCCATAGTACCGACGACAACGTCGAACAACGATGGAACTGAACCATCTGCGGAGACGGACGAGGGAAGGGAGTTAGCCGAGAGGAACATCGATCCATCTAACTTGGCCCAAGCACAGACTTGGAAACCCAAGTCAAAAGGGTTGATCGGTGTGCGTGAATCTGCCCTTCGGGACAGACAACTTCGTTTTACAAACTTGATGCACCATATTTCGCCCCAACTGCTGATGGAGAGTTTCAACTCACTGAAACGAGGCTCAGCGGCGGGTGTTGATGGAGTCACTTGGCATGACTACGAAGTGGATGTGGAAGCTCGTATCAACGAACTTCACAGCCGTATTCATCGGGGAGCCTATCGAGCACTACCCAGTCGTAGAGTTTGGATCGACAAAGCCAATGGAGGTAAACGTCCATTGGGTGTGGCCGCCTTGGAAGACAAGATTGTCCAGCAGGCAGTCCTTTGGGTGATACAAAAGATCTACGAAGTGGACTTTGCCGATTTCAGTTATGGTTTCCGCCCAGGTAGAGGTTGCCACCAAGCATTGGATGCACTGAGTGTGGCACTGACAACCCGGAAGGTGAATTGGGTACTCGATGTCGATCTCGCAAAGTTCTTTGACTCGCTTGACCGAGAATGGTTATGCAAGTTCCTTGACTTGCGGATCGGAGATCGACGGATGATTCGACTGATACGCAAGTGGTTAAACGCTGGCGTTGTCGAAGATGGTAACTGGAGCGCCACTGCGGAAGGAACTCCCCAAGGGTCAGTGATTTCACCGATCCTAGCGAACATCTTCCTGCATTACGCTCTAGATCTCTGGGTGCACTGGTGGCGACAGCAACCAGGGCGAGGCGAAGTAATCATTGTCCGGTACGCAGATGACTTTGTGATGGGTTTCCAACACCGATCCGACGCGATCGAGTTCCAGCGCGATCTGGAAGCACGATTCGCAAAGTTTGGCTTGGAAGTCAATCGAGACAAGACCCATCTGATCGAGTTCGGACGTTTCGCAGAAGCAAACCGCCGACGCCGAAACGAACCGAAGCCCGAGACATTTGACTTCCTTGGCTTCACTCACATTAGCGGTCGTACACGGAACGGCAAGTATATCGTTAAACGGCAGAGCATTGGTAAACGCCTGCGAGCTAAACTGCAGGACGTAGGAACTAAGCTACGAAGTATGCGTCATGCCCCTCTCCGGACTACTGGAGAATGGCTGAAGCATGTCATTCGAGGTTGGTATGGTTACCATGCGGTCCCCGGCAACATGAAACGCCTGGAACAGTTTAGTGATGGCATCAAGGTTCTTTGGCTCAACGTGCTGCGTCGTCGCAGTCAACGCTCTCACTGGACGTGGGAACGTTTTGACCGAGTCCTTGGGCACTACTTCCCTGCACCTAGCATTCTCCATCCCTATCCTTCCGCCCGCCATCACGATCGACTCAGAGCAAGAACCGTATGAGGTAATTCTTCACGTACGGGTCTGTGCGGGGGGCCGGGAGCAATCCCGGTCCCTACCGCGATCGCCGTGCCGCTTGAAACGCGGACAACTCTAGCGGTATGGGCGCAAGCCCTCCGGTACGTCATTCAAGCTGCGTCTCCTTCGAGTGCAAAGTCTCGCCGGCTCGCTTCGCAAAGCCCTCCGGTACGTCATTCAAGCTGCGTCTCCTTCGAGTGCAAAGTCTCGCCGGCTCGCTTCGCATTGCGACACCGGACGGCTAGCGCCGTTCCGCTAAGGATGGAGACCTCGCCGATGGCTACGTGGGGAAACGCGGGAGACCGTTGAGACAACGGCTCTACGGCGGCGCGACGGTGGCTACGATGCGATTATGGCTTCATCCAGGGTGTACGGGCGTTTTGTGTGATTTCTGCGTCCAACTCCTCCAGTCGCGCGCGGAGACGAGTCACTAATTCCGGGTGCGCGGCTGCTTCGTTGTTGCGTTCGCCAACGTCACTCTCTAAATCGAAGAGGAGCAGCTCAGGTTGCGGAGATTCTTGTTTGGCAGGCATCTTCACCAGCAGTTTCCACTTGCCTTGCCTAAGCCCCTCCACCGTGCCTTGAGCTGCGTAGTAAACAAACTCCTCGCGCGGCGACTGGGTCGTCGCTCCAAGCCAGAGGTCGGATGCGTCCAACCCGTCGATCTTCAACCCGCTGGGCAATGGCGCATGAATAAGAGTAGCAAGCGTGGGCAGTACATCCATCGTACCGGTGAGTTCATGACACACGGTCCCCGCAGGTATGCCCGGCCCACGGATGACGCACGGAACGCGCTGCCCCCCTTCGAACGTGGTCCCCTTACCGTCGCGCAATGGTCCGGCCGAGCCTCCATGGTGCTTGAACGGTAACCACGGTCCGTTGTCGGATGCAAAGATCACTAAGGTGTTCTGAGCAAGATCCATCTGGTCAAGTGCATCGAGCAGCCTGCCGATTTCGGTATCGATGTGCTCGACTGTGTTGGTGTATGCATGCTTGGGGTCAGGATCACGCACGTCGTCCGGAACATACAGTGGGATGTGCGGCATGGAGTACGGCAAGTAGACAAAGAATGGCTTCTGCCGATTCGCAGTGACGAAATCAATTGCCTTTTGCGTGCAGCGTCGTGTGATGGTGCGTTGATCTACAGGAAGTTCGACGATCTGTTCGTTTTCAAAAAGTGGTGTCTTCCATTTGGTCAGCGCCGATTCGGGATCACTCCATAGAGCATCCATGCCCTCAGGCCCCCCGGGAGGTCTGTCGTTGTTGTCCGGATAGTTCATGTCGTTCGAATAGGGGATACCGAAATAGGTATCGAACCCCTGGGCGGTTGGCAACACTTCAGGATGATGGCCAAGATGCCATTTGCCAAAACATGCAGTGGCATACCCCTGAGCTTTTAGATGATCGGCAATCGTGTGCTCCGTCGGGTGCAGCCCTTTCTTTGAATTCGGAAAGAGGACATGCTGGTGCATCCCGACTCGTTTCGGGTAGCAGCCTGTCATCAACGCGGCGCGGGAAGGAGTGCAAACGGGAGAAGCGACCATGAAGCTAGTAAACTTGCGCCCCTGTTCTGCTAGCCGATCGAGATTTGGTGTGCGAATCGTCTTCGAACCAAAGCAACCGAGATCGCCATAGCCCATGTCATCGACGAAAATGAGCACAACGTTCGGCGGCTGCTTGTCGAACGCGTAAGAAGCATTCCCGATGGCGAGTGCGAGGATTGTGAAGAACAAACGTATCATCGTTCCATGGTCTCCATTGGCTTCATGAAGAGCGGCATGACGTTGTTATACCTTTTGCAAGACGTTGATTACTTCGGCACGAGATCAGGGCAATTCTTTTCCAGCCATTCTGCTGCTGATTGGGTGTTCATTATCGCGAGATTTCGGCTTTCGATCTTCTGCTGGGCCGAACGTATACGCCGTGAGACCATCTGGCTCTCAATCGCCTCGTCGTCCGCCACCCCTAATTGCTTTAGAACGTTCTTTACCCAATCGCCCGCAAACACCTTGATCACGGCATCCTCGAGAGAGACATGATGGGAAAACCGGCACCGACTCGGCAACTCATCGGCGAAGTCTTGGAGATGATCATCCACGGATGGTAACGGGTGACGCTCACCAACGAGGATATCGATCGTTGCCGAATGGTCCATGTTCAGACTGGCGGCGAGGTTCGCATTCAAAGAGCTTGCGAGCACGGCCTTGCAAGGCACTTCCCATTTTTGACGGTTTGCGATTTCATCGAGCTTTCCCAAAACGTCGGGGAAATGTGCAACA
>JALOQW010000218.1 GCA_025459275.1 Pirellula sp. | reverse complement strand
ATGACATTGGTGAACTGGGAACTCCATGAAGACCATCGTGACTCGGTCTTCGAAGAAGAATCCAGGGTGGGGGACACCACAATCGGGGAAGCCGCATAGGTGCCGGAGGTTCCTTCGACCGAGGTGCCCACCAAAGTCGACTCCGACACGGAATCGTTGGCTGCGGGTGTTTCCTGAGCTGCTGCGACCCCTGTACTGGCGGCTGCAATCACCGGCTGAACATTGGGAAGCGAAAACAACACCGGTACGGAGGCGAAGCTCTGTCCGCGAGGGTACGGGCTCTGCATAGTTCGCGTATCGGGCATGGATCGATTCCTTTCTGGCTAGGATTCCCGTCCTTGGGAAATAGCGTGTCTGTGGGGACTGTATCGATCCTTGTCGGCAAAATCTATACCGACTCTTTAGCCTTTGCCGGTTGGTAAAGATAGGATTTTTGGGGGTTTTCTGACGCCGAGGATGGGGGGCGAGCCTCTGCGTTGGACTTGTGACCTTTTTTCAATCGCCTTACACTGCTCGATTCGTGTAAATACCGTGGTTTTTCAGTCTTTCCCCTCCTGTCATGGCATGCCCTATGGGCTTTGGTAATTCGAGTCGTTGGAGCCTCGGTCTGTGGCTTGGGTGCCTGGCTGTTTCGGCCCACGCCCAGGAAGGGGGAGCCACTGAAGCCACTGCAGGTCCACAATCCTTTTGGGTCGAGTTGTTCTCGAACCCAGTGACGTTCCTGCTCCTGTTTATGGTCCTGTTCTATTTGCTACTCATCGTTCCAAACTACCGATCCAGTAAGAAAACCCAACGCGAGCTGGAAGAGAGGTTGTCAAACCTCAAGAAAAACGATCGCGTCGTGACGTCGTTTGGCGTCCACGGTGTTGTGGCAGCAATCAACAGCGATTCGGGAACCGTTACTCTCCGCATCGACGAAAACACAAACGCAAAGCTGACAGTGAATCGCGAGACGATTCGCGCTGTAAAGAAGGACTGATCCACTCATGTTGGAACAAACGTTGAGTTTCGTACTTGCTCAAGCCAATCAAGGCCCCTCGTTAGGGTCCGGCGATTCGACTGTCACCGATTGGGGGGGGCTCCTTTACGTCGGGCTCTTTTTGCTCGCGGTCTTCGTCCCCTTCATCCTTGGCAAATTCCTCTCCAACAGTCTGAAGATGCCGACGCATGCTATGGCGTTCAGTTGGATCTTGATGGCGATGATCGCTACAGGGATCGTCCTATACACGGGCGAGTTGCGATTGGGGCCGGATATTAAGGGGGGCACGAATCTGATTTATCAGATCGACCCGAGTTCCATCGGCAACACCGATACCACAGTGACAGCAAAGGACTTTATTGCTCCCTTGGTCAACCGGATCAACCCCTCCGGCATGAATGAGTCGGTCGTTCGTCCTATCGGCGACGATCAAATCGAAATCATCATCGCGGACGTCGGCGCACAGGAAATCGAAGACGTCAAAAGAAAAATCACGAACGCAGGCATTCTGCAGTTTCGGATCGTCGCCAATCGCAATGACCACGAAGAATTGATCAAAGCCGCCAAGGCGCAATCCGAAGACCCGAGCGCAGATGTCCGTTTGAGCAGCGAAGTTTATGTCACCAACAAAGCGACTGGCGAACGGGAACTGGCAGGCCTATGGCGAAAACTCGGACGTGGTGTCGAACAAGGCGGCCAACGACAAGTGGAAGGCTATCAAATTGGGGACACCATCCGAAACGGATTCAACGGCCAGATCCTCAATCCGGTCATTACCGATCGTCCGGGTGAATTCGAGCGATGGTTGGAACAAGAAAAGATTCCCAGTGTGGATATCTTGCTAGCCCTGCAACGAAACGGCGTCCCGTACATGGACGTTAAGGGAAGCGATTTGGCTCGCGCCAAAGTCGCCTTCGGCAAGTCCGGGAACTACGAAGTCGAGTTCACGATGACGACCGGTGGAGCAGAAAAAATGCTCAAGCTGACCGGGGCCAATCAGCCGGATCCCAACAGCGGCTTCAAGCGCCGCATGGCGATCCTTCTCGATAACGTGGTTTTGTCGGCACCCAATTTGAATAGCCCCATTCGCGGAGAAGGGGTTATCCAAGGCTCGTTCACATTGAATGAAGTGGAATTCCTCGTCCAGATCCTGAACTCCGGGTCTCTTCCAGGTGCCATTAGCAAAGAGCCAATCAGCCAACACGTCATCGGTGCGAGCATGGGAGCCGATGCCATTGCCAAGGGTCAGTACGCAAGCTTGTTGGGATTGGGAGTAACGATTCTGTGCGTGATCGCCTACTACCGATTCTGCGGGCTCGTAGCCACAATCGCACTTGTCTTGAACCTGGCTATGATCCTGGCCTGTATGATGCTCTTCCGCCAACCGTTGACCCTTCCAGGTCTCGCGGGGCTTGTTCTGTCGGTGGGTATGAGTGTCGATGCAAATGTGCTTGTCTTCGAACGGATCCGTGAAGAGCGGCAAAAGAATGCCACTCCACGCATGGCCATTCGAAACGGTTTCGATCGAGCATGGACCACCATCTTTGACTCCAACTTAACCACGCTGATCAGTGCTGCAGTACTCTATTACGTTGGCACGGAGCAGATCAAAGGCTTTGCCATTACGCTGATCATCGGTCTGGCCATCAGTATGTTCACGGCCGTCTTTTTCGCTCACAAGATTTTTGAAGTGGCCGAACGTTGGAAGTTCTTGAATCTGGGCATGGCAGACTTTGTCAACTCCGCTCGAAAATCTCTGTTTGGCCCCGGGGTGATCGGGTTCCTGAACTATCGAAACATTAGTTATGCCATTTCGGGCGCCTTGATTGTGATCGGTTTGGTCGCCATCTTCCTGCGAGGACGCGAGTTCCTGGATATCGACTTCAACGGCGGAACGTCCGTTGTCTTTGTGCTCGACCGCGGCTTGGAACCTGACAAGGTTCGATCGATCGCTCAACAGGCTTTCGACCAAGATGAACGAGGGCTTCCTATCCAAACCACCCTCACGAACGTCGTCATGGATGAATTCGAAAAGGATTCGGTCTACAAGCTCGACGTATCCCTCAAAGACGAAACGCAGGTCCGAGAACGGCTGCTCAAGGGCTTCAGTCCAGAGAATGGCGCCGCCCTCGTAACCTACGATATGAATTACCGCGTGGCATCCGGCGACCAATCCCGATGGAATGCGGAGACGAAGTCGAAGTTCGTCGGCTTCCAAGACCCAGCGGTTCCTGCTGAGACTGCGCCGAACGAATCGGCTGCGCCCGCTCAAGAGAATGTACAGCCCGAAATCACTGCTCCAACGACTCCGGCGGTGACCACCTCAGCCGAACTCAAATTCACAGCCACCAAGGGTGAAGGAGGCGCAAAACTCAACGCAAGCCAGATCATCGATGGCTTGATCGAGTCCGCCAAGCAAGTCGAAAGGACATTGGTCGACGCCCAGATTGATCTGCAACCTGTTGGCGCCACGGAGTGGAGCCGAGAATCGGAAGTCGGTTACTCCGACTGGAAAGTCAAGTTGCCGTTCGACGAGACGACAACCACTGCGGTCCTGTCCAAAATGCAAGAACAGGTCCGAACGCAACCTGTTTTCCAATCGTTCAGCAAGATCGAAGGCCGAGTCGCAGGTGAAATGCAACAGCGAGCCATCGCAGGCCTGTTGCTCAGCCTGGTCTTCATCACCATGTACATTTGGTTCCGATTCAACAAAGTCTCCTACGGCATCGCAGCGGTGATCGCTTTGATCCACGACGTGTTGATCACCGTCGCGTTCCTTGCCATCAGCCATTGGCTGTTCAAGCCACTGGGCTTCCTGCTGATCGAGGACTTCAAGATCTCGTTGGTGATCGTCGCTGCGATTCTGACGATTATCGGCTACTCTCTGAACGATACGATCGTCGTCTTTGACCGCATCCGCGAAGTGAAGGGCAAGTCCCCCAATCTCACCGAAGAGATGGTCAATGCCAGCGTGACTCAGACCCTGAGCCGAACGCTGTTGACCTCTTCGACAACGATCCTCGCGATTCTGTTGATGTACATCTGGGGAGGTGAAGGAATCCATGGGTTTGCGTACTGCCTCCTGGTTGGCATCATCGTCGGTACCTACAGTTCGATCTTCGTTGCCGCTCCGATCCTGTTGTGGTTGGAGAAACGAGATCAAGCAGCCCGATTGGCAGCGAAGGTAACTTGATGCACGCGTATCGAACTCACAATTGCTCCCAGTTGCGATCCGAAGATGTTGGCCACATTGTTCGCCTCGCAGGCTGGGTCTATCGCAAACGGGATCATGGAAACCTGTTGTTTGTAGACCTCCGGGATCATTACGGGGTCACACAAGTCGTCGTCGATCGGGACAGCGAAGCGTTTGCGGTCACGGAAGGATTGAAGCTTGAGTCGGTCATTCGCATCGAAGGTCGCGTTACCTCCCGAGGTGCCGAGGCGGTCAATCCGCATCTACCGACAGGCGAGATCGAGGTCCGCGCCGTTGCTGTGGAATTGCTCTCCGAAGCTGCTGAGTTACCCCTTCCGGTTTTCGGCAATACCGATTACCCCGAAGATGTGCGTCTCAAGTACCGGTTCCTCGACCTACGACGCGAGAAGCTTCATGCCAACATGGTTTTGCGAAGCCAAGTTATCGCGAGCCTCAGGCGGCGCATGATCGACGCTGGTTTCACCGAATTCCAAACGCCGATCCTCACAGCATCCAGCCCTGAAGGGGCCCGGGATTTTTTGGTTCCATCCCGTTTGCACCACGGCAAGTTCTATGCCTTGCCACAAGCACCCCAGATGTTCAAGCAGCTGCTGATGGTGGCTGGGTTTGATCGATACTTCCAAATCGCTCCTTGCTTTCGCGATGAAGATGCTCGCGCCGATCGGTCACCAGGCGAGTTCTATCAGCTCGATTTCGAAATGAGCTTTGTGACGCAAGAAGACGTCTTTGCCGCCATTGAACCGGTCTTGTATGGCGTGTTCGACGAATTCTCCAAAGGCCGCACCGTTACGCCGCCTCCCTTTCCACGCATCGCCTACAAGGATGCGATGCTGCGTTACGGTTCTGACAAACCGGATCTCCGTAATCCTCTTGAGATCGTGGATGTCACCGAAGTATTCCAGGGTGGACCCTTTGCCGTGTTTGCCAAGGCCATCGAATCCGGATCGGTCGTTCGGGCTATCCCTGCTCCAAAGGCCGGCACGATGGCTCGCAGCTTCTTTGACTCCACCAATCAATGGGCTCGCGACGAAGGTTTTGCTGGACTAGCGTACATCAATTTCAAAGGGGGCGAGGGAGGTGGCATCGCTAAAAATCTCGGACCAGAGCGTGTTGCCCAGTTGGTCGGCAAAATGAAGTTAGGGCCCAACGACGGAGTCTTTTTCGCGTGTGACAAACCTGCCAATGCGGCCAAGCTCGCAGGCATGGCCCGAACTCGCGTTGCACAAGAATTGGATCTGATCGAGAAGAACAGTTTCCGATTCTGCTGGATCGTCGACTTCCCCATGTATGAGTGGGATGAATTGGAGCAACGGGTGGTCTTCAGCCACAATCCTTTCTCCATGCCGCAAGGGGAGATGGATGCGTTGCTGCACAAAGATCCGCTCGAGATCTTGGCCTATCAGTACGACATCGTTTGCAATGGCATCGAATTGTCCTCGGGGGCCATTCGAAACCACAAGCCAGAGATTATGTACAAGGCGTTCGAGATCGCCGGGTACGATCAGAGTGTCGTGGACGAAAAGTTCCGAGGCATGATCAACGCCTTCAAGTTTGGTGCTCCGCCGCACGGTGGCTCTGCTCCCGGTGTGGATCGGATTGTGATGCTGCTAGCCGATGAGCCCAACATCCGCGAAGTGATCCTCTTCCCCATGAATCAAAAGGCAGAGGACTTGATGATGGGTGCTCCTTCGAACGTCACCGAGAAGCAGCTCCGAGAACTCCGCATTGCCATCGTCGGCCAACCCAAGCCATAATTGCGATCAAGCACCGTCCAGTGCAACGACTCGAGCACGAGAAATAATCGTTTCACCGCAACACCGTTCAACGAAACGTGGGATAGGCTTCCAGCCTGTCAATTTGTATTGCTATGCGATTTAGCTTGCACAACATGTAGTGCAATCGCAGGCAGGATGCTTACGCCACTTCCAATTCGTTGAACGGTATTGCGTTTAACCGGTAGCCGCAGGCGCCCGCGTTCAGAGTACCCACTCACTCTCTATACCCATTCGCCACGGCAGACTACGCACGAGCACCACAGAGCGGTTTTAACAATTCGATGCACCGAAGCTTCGCGCCATAGATTGACGGATACTCGGCATTAGATTCGATGAAACCGCCGTTCCTAGGGAGCATAAAAGGGCTCTCCGTTTTGGTCGTCAACGCGAATCACAATGCCCGCGCAACTCACGAGCACACTACTCTCTAACAGGTCGAAGTATACGAGCCAATGTCCGCGAAGCGGCTCGAAGTAATGATCAGCATCAAAGAAGGTCGCGGAGGAAAAATCTACTTTGATTCCTGGAGTATTCAACTGAATGAAGGACTCAGCAATCGCCGCCGCGGTCGATACACTGGTGGATTGTACCGCTCCGCATAGCTCGATGCACGGGCTTGTTCCTCTCTGCCAGTCTTTGATCCATGGATCGTGTAGTACTCGCGAAAGAGAAACAGGGGATTAACATCCCCCGCTCGCCAGTGATCTGTTCTCGATCCTTCCCGTAGCCATCGTCGCCAGACGGTGGACCTCACGCGCAAACATCCACGGCCTCCGCGGCCGTGGCTACGATTGGCGTCCGCGCCGTGGCGACGATTGCCGTCCGCGCCGTGGCTACGATTGGCGAGCGGTGGGTGTTAACCCACTGTTTCCACTACTCGGCATACGTCCAGCAGTGTCCGAAACATCGCGACTCGGATCTCAATACTGAGAAACAGGGGATTAACATCCCCCGCTCGCCGTTTTGCGCGTTAACACCCGGCGTTCGACGCACTCCATACCTCGAGGTACTTGGCGAGTTGGTCTTCCAAACGAAACGACGACTCCGCTCGGGTTCGATTCGCGGTTCCCAAGGATCGACGCAGCGTGGCATCCGTCGCCAGCCGGACGACGCGAGATAACCAATCATCCCAGTCACCGATCGGGGCTGTCTGGTCCAGGAATCCATCGCCGAGCAACTCCCGGATCCCTTCGACGCGAAACGCTACCACAGGCAAGCCACTCGCCATCGCTTCCAAGACCACGTTCGGCATCCCTTCGTAGCGTGCCGGATGGAGGAGGAGCTCGGAATGTTGCATCCATGCAGGAACCGAATCGCACTGACCATGGAAATGGATTCGATCGGAACAAGCCATGGCCCGAGCTTGCGATTGGCACCACGCTCGCATCGGACCGTCTCCTAGAATCACCAGCTGATGCTCAGGCAATGCTTGCAGCAGTCGTTGTGCATGGCTCATCAATCCG
>JALOQW010000217.1 GCA_025459275.1 Pirellula sp. | reverse complement strand
GTGAATTCCACTACGGGAATTCTGGTGAATCCCACTACGATTTATCATTGATGAGTCCATGCGTACAAAGCCACGCGAAAGTTCGGTTGAATCGAGTCCAGTAGTCTGGCGCAAATGGCTTTAGTTCGGGATAGCCTGGGACTAGACAGCCAGTAAACGGATACTTCGCATACTCGTCGATTCCGACAAGACCTGCGCGTTCTGGGTTTCTAGCGATGTACTCACAAGCCTCTGCGAACGCCAACTGCTGGCGTTCGTCCTCTCGCAACACATGATCATACGGCTGATCTTGCCATTCGAATCCGATCTGCTTGAGAGTCTCGTTGCAACGTGTCCTCAGGTGCCTCATGGCAAGCTTTTGATTTGAGCATTCTAGTATTCCCATCCACATCAAGTGCATATGGTCAGGCATGAGACAAAAGATCGGGCATGCGATTGCAAAACGTGATTGTGAGTGAGTCAATAGTTCACGAAAATGATAGTAGAATGCCGCGTCCAACCATCCAGTGCCGCGATCACGAATGGTCAAAGTCCAGTGAACGACTGCATGGCCACAATATGCTGCTTCCGGTAGTCGACGAAGGTGATCTCGCTTGGGTGCTTGATTCATAGCTCGACCGTTAATCAAGACACTGTAGTGGCCTTCACCAGAAGTCCTGAAAATGCGTAGTGGACTTCACCGTAGTGGACTTCGCCAGAAGTCCCCTCCCATCCGCCGTAGTGGACTTCGCCAGAAGTCCCCTCCCCAAGATACCGTAGTGGACTTCACCAGAAGTCCCCCGCACGCCCGTGAACCAATATCATTCTACAATGCCATGTATCTTGTTTGTCGAAGGATGGGGGGGATTCGGGTAATGAGGGAATTCTGATAATGCGGGACTTCTGGTGAAGTCCACTACTTGTAAGGCGGGAATTCTGGCGAAGTCCACTACTTGTGAGGCGGGACTTCTGGCGAAGTCCACTACTTGTGAGGCAGGACTTCTGGCGAAGTCCACTACAGTTCGGAGGAACGCGTATCGGGCGCGAACCAGATGACGACCAAGCCAAGGACGTACACAAGTGCGCACAGTGCACCGACGCGCGAATAGTTGCCGCCGAGCGAGGCGAAAAGAAAGCCGGCCAGCAGTACACCAACAGCGGTGGCGAATCGACCGGAGTTGTAAGCTAGCCCGCTTCCAGTAGCTCGTACGCGGGTTGGAAACAACTCTGGCAAGTAGAGAGCCAGCCAGCCAAAGAACAATGTCGATACCATGCCTTGGGCGAAGACGATTGCATGAAACTCGGAGCGGAGTGGCGCAGTCAACAGGAACATCGCCCATGTCAGCGTCACCGCCCCGAAGCTGATCCATGCGTAGCTGCGACGGCGTCCTAGCCATGAAGCCAGTTGTGCTCCTGCGAAACTGCCAATCACCGCACCAAGCGCCCAATAGCCCTGCGTGATCGCTTTGTAGCTACCATGTTCTTTCCCCGCCACCTGATCGGCCCAGGGGATCATCCACTTGCTCGCAGACCAAGCACCGATCATCGGGATGGCGCTAACGGCGATCGCAACCAAAGTGATTCGAATCAAGCCGGGTGAAAACAGCTCGCGCAGCGGAGTCGATCTGGCTCTCGAACCACCAAGGGTTGCCAACCACCGAGGTGATTCGGGAAGGGCCACTAAAACAAACAACCCCAAGAACACCGGAGCCCCCGCCATATAGAAAATCCAGCGCCACGATTCAGCCGTGACCGGCCAAACGCGGGCTAGTTGCGACAACAGCAAGATACCCGTGTTGAGTCCCGCCATCATCGCGCCCGAAACGAACGGACGCTTTGCGCTTGGCCAGCATTCCGCTACCAAGGCGATGCCGTTAGGCCACAAACCACCCACTCCCAGTCCTACCAAGAATCGCAGAACAAGCATTTGCTCCTGAGTTTGTGCCCATGCCCCCATCGCAGCAAAAACGGAGTAGAACAGAATACTGATTCCCATCGCTCGAGTGCGGCCGATGCGATCGCCAAGACTGCCCAGCGCGATGCCTCCAATAGCCGCGCCAAGCATCAACGAGGCAGTGAACCTTGCAAACCAATCGCCCCCGAGCGTCGGAGTATAGGCGTCCCCCAGCAAGCTCTGAGAGACCGACAGTGAAGCGACTGGCATCAAACCAAGTTCGACACCGTCAAATACCAAAGCCGCGAAGGCCACGACCAACACCAAGGTTTGATTGCGTGCCGAGAGCGATGGAGGGTTCGCTTGATGGCTGGCTTCGACTACCTTTGGCATTGCTGAATCGCCTTAATAATGGCGCTATTGTCCAGTTCGCCCAAGCCCATCGCTTCCGCCTGCTCAAGTAGTTGACAATGCGTTTCGGTCAAAGGCAAAGTCGCGCCACTTGCAAGTATCAGGCGAACATCTTTCAGATGCTGAGAGAGCCTTGCCTGAACGCTAAAATCTTCGTCCAGCATCTTCTGTCCCTTGACGTCCATCACGCGCGAGTAAGCCATGCTGCCACGCAGGACTTCGAGTGCGGACACTGGATCAACGCCCATACTCTGAGCGAAAACCAGGGCTTCTGCCAACGCGGCACGGTTCAAACCCAGAACGAGATTGCTGATCAACTTCATCTTTGCCGCGCTGCCGCTGGTTCCGACATGGTAAACGTTGGCGCCAAGCATTGGCCACAAATCGTTGCAGGCTTCGAACGCGCTGCGCTCGCCGCCTACCATCACGGCGGCTTCGCCTCGCCGCGTCTGCTCACTGGATCCCGAGATGGGCGCGTCCAAGTAGTGTATCCCGAAAGATGCAAAGTGAACGCACATCGCGGCGCTCTGTTCCGGGGAACCAGTGGTCGTGTCGATTAGGATCTTCCCTCGTAGCTTATCGACGAACGGCGAGACTTGCATTTCATTCATTAGTCGCGCAAGGACCGATTCGACAACATCGCTGGTGTACAGACTAATAATGATGCGATCGCAATCGGCCAAAGGGTTTTCAGACCAAGAAGCCCCCAGGTCTAGTAACGGATCGGCTTTTTGCCTGGTGCGATTCCAAACACGGACGTCGAAACCATGTTGGAGCAACCGCTCAGACATGGCCATCCCCATCAATCCGAGTCCGATCACACCAATACGTCTCTTTTCCATTCCAAGTCCCGCCATCGTTCGAGCCGTCCCCCTCGGCGCAGTGGATTCTTCCATGGACCCGTCAGTCGAGGATTTCTTAGCGAAATCCGCTCCTCATGGTAGCAGATAACCGAGGCGAATCCCCTCGACACTTTTTTTGCACGTGCGGACAAATGCTTTATACTTAGTGGTCCGCCTTCCCTTCCAAGGTCATCACGGAATTGCCTGAAATGCTAACTTCCGCATCTTCCTCGGATTTCCGCAAGCGATTTGCTGGGGGTTCGATGTGGTTGACCTTGATCGTCACGAGCCTCGGATCCATACCCGCGAATACCTTGGCTGATGACTCAGACGCTCCCGCCATTCGATTCATCACGCATCACTGTCAGCAATGTCACTCCGGTGCACACGTCGAAGGTGACTTCACACTCGAGAATCTGACGGATGATTTCAACCACCGACCTAACCGAGAGAAGTGGCTGACGGTCTTGGAACAACTCAAGGAAGGCAACATGCCTCCCATGGATCAGCCGCGTCCGCCCGCGCAGGATGTGCAAAGCGTCATGGACTGGATTACCTCGCAAGCCACCAAGGCCGAAATCGCTCGCAGGCAAACAGAGGGGCGCGTGGTGATGCGACGACTGAATCGGGAAGAATATGCGAACACGATTCGAGACTTGCTCGGTGTCGAAGTAGATTTGACCGACTTGCTGCCACTAGACACCTCGACCAACGGTTTCGATAACAACGCGGAACTCTTGCATACCTCTTCGTTCTTGATGCGCAACTATCTTGATGCCGCGGATCGTGTACTCGACGAGGCTATTGCGAACGAGCCTGAGCCGTGGATCCTCAAGAAACGGTTCGACATCCGTGAAGAGAAAACCGTCCAAGCCAAAGGAAGTGTCTACCGACATACGGACGACGGCGTCGCTATCTTCGCGACTTGGGAATCGGCGAACATCCGCGTGACCATGTGGAACTTTCGCAGCCATGTGCGCGGCAAGTACCGCTTTCGTATCTCTGGCTACGGCTTCCAAAGCGAAGGCAAACCGATCGCGTTCCGCGTCACCGCTGGCACGCTCAAAGAAGTAACCGAAGAGAGACTCGTCGATTATTTCTCGGTACCCGCCGATGTGCCGACCGTCATCGAGTTCACCGAGCCGTTGGAACCGGAGAACCGTATCCGCATCCTGGCCGAAGGCCTGCCGGCTCTTCCACCCACCGTCGAAAAAATTGGGGCCGACAAGTACACCGGCCCGGGCCTAGTGATCCAATGGGTCGATGTGGAAGGCCCAATCCTTGAGTCTTGGCCACCACCGAGCCACAAAGCCATCTTTGGCGAATTGAAGCAGACGCGCCTCTCGCCGGAGCGGTTTGAAGTCGTCTCGGAACAGCCGATGGTGGACGCGGAACGTATTCTCCGTAACTTTGCTCGGCGCGCTTTTCGTCGACCGGTCAGCGACGAAGACTTGAAGCCCTTCCTTGATCGTGTAGAGTCCAAGCTGGACCAGAACTACCGCTTTGAACAAGCGATGCGAGTCGGCCTTAAAGGGATCTTGGTGTCGCCCGATTTCCTTTTCCTTCGCGAGCAACCGGGCAAGCTCGATGACTTTGCGCTGGCCAGCCGCCTGTCGTACTTCCTATGGAGCTCGATGCCCGATGAGGAGTTGTTTCAACTCGCTTCCGAAAACAAACTGCATGAGCGCGATGTGCTCGCCCAACAGGTCGAGCGAATGCTACGTGATCCAAAGGCCAGGGCATTCAATACGAACTTCACCGGTCAATGGCTGAGCCTACGCGCGATCGACGCTACGTTGCCTGATGGGACGCTCTATCCGGAATATGACGACATTCTCAAGACATCGATGCTCAAAGAGACTGCCATGTTCTTCGATGAAGTGCTCATGAACGATCTTCCGCTGACCCACTTCGTGCATTCGGATTTTACGTTCCTCAACGCACGCTTGGCGAAGCACTACGGGATTCCCGGCATCGACGGGATGGAGATGCGCAAAGTGACGTTACCGCCAGACAGTCATCGTGGTGGATTGTTGACGATGGGAAGCGTGTTGAAAGTCACCGCTAACGGCACCACAACGTCCCCCATCATTCGCGGCGCCTGGGTGCTGGAACGACTACTTGGTACGCCGCCTCCCAAGCCCCCGTCGGATGTGGAAGCGATTGAGCCTGACATCCGCGGTGCCACCACGATCCGAGAGCAACTCGCTAAACATCGCGATGTTGAGAGCTGCGCCATTTGTCATCGCAAGATCGATCCACCCGGCTTTGCACTCGAGAGCTTTGACGTCATCGGGGGCTGGCGCGAGCACTACCGTGCCACCGGCGAGCCGAGAGAAATCAATGGCCGCCGAGTCCGATACTGGAACGGTCCTCCAGTAGATCCAAGCGATGCCTTACCCGATGGACGACGTTTTCGTAACGTCGATGAGTACAAGCAACTCATCCTCGAAGACAAGGACCAACTCGCCCGCAACCTGGCGGAAAAGCTGTTAGCCTATAGTACCGGAGCAGCCCCGACCTATGCCGACAAACCTGAGATCGAAACGATCGTTCATCGCCTCCGAGAAAAGAATTACGGATTCAAAGCGTTGATCCATGAGATCGTGCAAAGTCCGCTGTTCCAAAACAAGTAGTCATTACGGAAATCGAGCTTCATCGTGAATGTTCATCGCCGCACCTTCATCCGGGCCACAGGCGTCTCACTGGCAGTCCCTTGGCTCAATGCCTTCGCTGATGACTCTACGGGCGTGCCGAACGGAAACCAACCGCCACGTCGGATGATTTGCATCTGTGCACCGCTGGGACTGCATCCCGACAATTTTTTCCCAACGGAAACTGGCAAGGATTACGCTCTCTCTCCCTATTTGGATGTCCTCAAGGACTACCGTGACGAGTTCACCGTCATCTCGGGACTCGCGCACGCTGGTATGGGATCGAGTTTTGCTCATCAAGCCTCCGCCAGCTTTCTCACCGGAGCACCGGGCGCAGGGCGACCAGGTTTCCGCAATACGATCTCGCTTGATCAGTTCGCCGCAGACTTCATCGGTACTCAAACACGTTTCCCGAGTCTCGCCTTATCCGGTGAAGGTTCTGGCGGTTTGTCGTGGACTCGAAGTGGTGCATTGATCGCCGCCGATAATTCACCCTCCAGAGTCTTTGCCCGCTTGTTTCTTGAAGGCAACTCCTCAGACGTGCAGGAGCAGATTCGTCGCCTTGAAGATGGACGCAGCATTCTCGATGATGTCCGTGATCAAGCCAAATCGCTCCGTTCGGACTTGGGGAGCGAGGATCGCGACAAGCTGGATGAATACCTCTCGAGCGTCCGCGCTTTGGAACAGCGCATGGTTATCGACGAAAGTTGGGCGAAGAAACCGAAGCCCAAGGTGGACGTCGAGCCTCCCAAAGACATCCCCAACGCAGCCGACCTGATCGGCCGAACACGTCTTCTCTTCGATCTCAGTCATCTCGCGATTCAGACCGACTCGACGCGATTGATCACCATCATGCTGGCCGGTTCCAGTTTCGCTCCACCGATCGAGGGTGTGTCCCTTGGACATCACGATCTCTCCCACCACGGTAAGGATCCGAGCAAACTCGAGCAATTGAAGATCGTCGAAATGGAGACGATGAAGACCGTGAGAGACCTGCTCACGAAGCTCAAGCAATCGCGAGAAGACGGTAACAGCCTGCTTGATCGGACCACGGTCTTCCTCGGTAGCAACCTTGGCGACGGCAGCAGTCATTCGACGAAGAACCTGCCTGTACTCGTTGCTGGCGGTGGTTTCCGACATGGTCAGCACTTGGCCTTCGATGCCGACAACCCGCCGCCGTTATGCAATCTTTACGTTAGTATGCTGCAACGTCTTGGAATCGAAGCCGACCGCTTCGGGTTAAGTACAGGCACGTTGACAGGACTGGAGTGGAGTTAGGGATGACCGGGATGCCAACTTGGATGCCGTGAGAATGACGGTCGTCTCTCTCCCTCTCTCTCTCTCGCTCTCTCTTTTACGTAGCCACCTTCGCCGAGAACTCTCTGTCTCTCTCGTCGCCATCTTCGCCGAGAACTCTCTCACGTAGCCACCTTCGCCGAGAAGGTGGATGGCTCGATGGGCAAAAAGATGGGAGGAGGAGAAGTTGGCCGTTGGCCGTTGGCAGTAGGCCGATCGGGGAGGAGACTAGCTGCTAGCGGCTAGTAACGAGCAACTAGAATGTGCCTCGCCGTTGGCTACGGGGGCGCTTCACCGGCGGCTAGCGCCGTTCCGCTTGAAACGCGGACAACTCTAGCGGTATGGGCGCAAGCCCTCCGGTACGTCATTCA
>JALOQW010000216.1 GCA_025459275.1 Pirellula sp. | reverse complement strand
AACCCATAGCAAGTTTGGAATCATCGGCATTGTAAACGATATTCCCCAGTTGGGATGGAGGGCTTTTTTGATGGCGTGGAGGCAGGTTTTGGATTCTGCCGCCCTTTCCGAGGGGCAGAGTGCCGAAGTGTTGCACGACGGGAATGTGATCGCTATTTTTCGGCATCAAGGTGAACTTTATGCGATCGATGGGTTATGCATGCATCAAGGAGGCCCCCTCGCGCGAGGCAAACTGGCCAATGGCACGGTCCAATGTCCGTGGCACGGGTGGATGTATGAACTGGCGACAGGAAACAATGCGGTGACGTGCCAGCGGATGCTTAGAACTTACCCGGTTCAGGAAATCGATGGGAAAATTGCAATTGACGTGAGTCGGTAAGGCTTTCTAGCATCGCTCCTGCTCCCGGATTGTATTGAGGCGGGTTGTATTGACGCGAGAATTTCACGGTCAGGAGGACCGCAGTGCAAACCATCAAGACCGCAGTCGTTGTTGTTCTGTTGCTTTTCGTTCTTTACGGAGGCTATGTGGCCCTGAATGGAACGGATACTCCCATTTCTGATGAGTTGCAGAATCTTGTAAGTGTGGGGGAGACTTCTGCTGACGTCTCCGCCCCTCCACCGTTTCAGCCCGGCGCCGCTCCAGCCAGCGCCGATGCAACGGGTGAGGATCCCTTCAAGCGGTTCGCCTCCCTCCCAGCGCCATCCTTTGGTCCCCCGTCAACAACACCAACTGCCGAGCCTGCACTACCCAATTCCGGGTTGCCTGCACCTCCCAGCATTCCAGAGATTCCAGAAATTGATTTACCTGAATTGGATCTCCCATCGGCTTCGATGAGTCCGTCGAAGGATGAATCGAACACCAGCGGAAGCGACCGCAAGGTCAATGCCCAGGAGGCATCCGCACGCGTCGACCAGCCCGCGGACAAAGATCCCGGCTTCGGACTCGCGCTTCCTGGTGCAAAAAAAAATGATGTACCTTTATTGCCCAGCAGGCCAACCAACGATTCCTCCGTACCCACGGCTCTGGACTTGCCGAGCGTGCATGGGAACGCCAAGACACTAGCTGACGCCACTGCCCCTAAATCGGAATCGACTACCCCCTCTACGGAACCGTCCATCCCATCGAGCAAGCCCGGACGATCCTATGAAAACGCGAAGGTCCTCGCGATGGATCAAATCCAAGAAGGGGACCTGAAGAAAGCGCTTTCGACACTCTCGCTGTTTTACAATGCAGCCGAGCTGACCCAATCCCAGCGATCGGACCTCATCGATCTACTCGATGCATTGGCTCGCGAAGTGGTTTATTCTCGCCGCCACATGATGGATTTTGCTTTCGTCGTGGCGGCTGGAGATACGTGGGAACAAATCGCGAAGCAATACGATGTACCGTCCGAGCTTCTCGCCAGAATCAACGGCCTCGATCCTGCGGACCCCCCGCCAGCCGGATTCAATTTGAAAGTGGTTCCGGGTCCTTTCCGAGCAGAAGTTGACCTGGAGCGAAACGAACTGACGCTATTCGTCGGCGATCTTTACGCCGGCCGATACCCCGTATCCTTCGGTCAAGAACCCCAACCCAAGACCGGCGTCTATCAAGTTCAGCAGAAATCACGCGAGAGAAACTACTACAGCAGTAA
The DNA here is from genome assembly GCA_025459275.1 of Pirellula sp. Taxonomy (GTDB): domain Bacteria; phylum Planctomycetota; class Planctomycetia; order Pirellulales; family Pirellulaceae; genus JBKCUI01. The sequence continues at coordinate 5,816 of JALOQW010000216.1, read as the reverse complement.
CGGCGCAAATATCCCAGCCAGCGACCCGTCGAATCCCTACGGAGGCTACTGGATCGATCTAGGGGATTCAATTTGCATCCATGGTTCCCCCGAAGACGAGGCCGCTCCATCGCATTTCGGATGCATCAGCCTATCACCGCTGGATGCCAACGATGTTTTTGGTATGCTCGGCGTAGGATCGCAAGTGACGATCCGACGTTGATCCCCAGAAACCCGAGTCAGCCTTGCAGTACGATAAAGACCTATTGAAATCGTTGGTGCGCGAACATGCGCTCCAGTTCGGGCAGTTCACCCTTGCCAGCGGCAAGCAAGCATCGTTTTATCTGGATTGCCGCAAAGTCACCTTGCATCCACAAGGGGCCAATCTGATCGCGGCGGGGATGCTCGATGGGATCGCAAGCAGTCGTTACCCAATCCCTCCAGATGCCGTAGGTGGCATGGCGATTGGTGCTGACCCAATCACTGCTTCGATCGTTGTCCTAGCCGGCCAACGCGGCTTGCCCCTCCGCGGCTTCATGGTTCGTAAAGAAGCCAAAACCCACGGTACCGGCAAGCTTGTTGAAGGGCCAGTCACTCCCGGCATGCATTGCATCATTGTTGAAGATGTCATTACCAGCGGCGGAAGTGCATTGCGTGCAGTCGAATCCGCCAAAGACTTTGGCATGCATGTGCTGGGCATCTACGGTGTCATCGATCGCCTCGAAGGTGGTCGAGAAGCCATCGAGAAAGCCGGCCTCACCCTGACAACGCTCTTGACCATCAACGACTTTCGTTAGTCAACCACGCGGATGGCTTGAGTCTTCTGCGTTGTGATTACTCGGTCCCGATGCACCACAGGTGACGTTCTCCGCGAATAAAGAGTTGGCCATCGGAAATGGCTGGCGTTGTCTGAATGAGTTCGTCGAGAGGGTTGCGGGCCAGTACTCGAAACTCTCCGTTGTTTTCGATCACTGTGCAAAGCCCGGTGTCATCAAACATGTAGACACGATTCGCCACACCGATTGGGGAGCTGTAGGTATTGCCTCCTTTGCGTTGCATCTTGAGGACCTTGCCCGAAACCGGTTCGATGCACTGATAAATCCCCATGTCATCGATGACATGCAAATACTCCCCGTATAAGAGAGGGGTTGGAACGTATGGCATGGCCCGCTCCTTGGTCCAAACGATTTCGCTCTGTATCGGTCCCCCGGCACTTCGAAGTGCAATGGCGATGGCTCGTGTATCCGGTGAGCCACCGAAGCTAAAAACATGTCCCAAACCGAACGAAGGAGTACAAACCACTTTCTCGGTTGGACCATCGACACTCCAAATTTTGTTGCCGGACCCAGGATCCAATGCAAGGGTTTGCTTGGCCCCTGCCAGCACGATCTGCCTCTTGCCATGGCTTTCAATGACAAGGGGAGTTGAGAAGGATCGCAAGTCCTTTTCAGGGCGATAGCGCCATCGCTCCTCCCCCGACTTCGGGTCGAGCATCACGACGAAGGCTGAGCCATCTTGATGGCCGTTGATGATCAAGCCTTCCTCGCAAAGCGCCGGCGATGCTGCAAAGCCGTGCTTGGAGAAATAAGATCCTGGAGACGTTTTCCAAACAACTTCCCCTGAATGATCCACCGCAGCCACGATCATCCGTTCCGAGTCGACGAAGGTGCAATAGACTCGTTTTTCATCGCATACAGGAGTCGCGGAAGCACTCGTGTTGAATTTGTGTTGATTCTCGACATCCCCCAAATGAATCACGGTGTCCCAATCAAGATGCCCGGTTTTCCGATCGTAGCGGAGAAGCCTTCGAGCGCGATCCGATTCCGTAAACGTCGTCAGGTAAACACCATTCGATTGAATCACGGGTGAAGATCGACCTGAGCCTGGAACCTCGACCCGCCAGGCGATGTTCTCTGTCGAAGACCAATTCAGCGGGGCCTCCGATTCATGGCTGAGTCCATCTCCCCGCGGGCCACGCCACATCGGCCAATCTTCGGCCAGACTATGCAACACTCCCGGTCCGATCCAGATGATGTTGCAACACAAGCCCAAGAGTATCTTTTGAAATGAGCCGATCGCAGGAAGTGTACGTAACATCGAACTTGACTTTCTAGACGAAGATTACTTCGAAGATTCTTGTTCTTGAAGAAGTGCCCGCAATTGTTCCGCCGCTCGTTCCAGTTGGGTGGTTGTCTCGCGGGATTTTTCCAATGCCGCTTCGACCTCCTCAAGTGACTTACGGATGCTGTCCATACCCATGACCGGCTTCGATTCGATTGCTGAAGGGGCCGAGATTTTGGGTGGTTTAATCTCCAGCGGTGAGCGGTTTGGCGGTGACGGAGAATAAATCGCATATGTGCGCGGACTTGGCTGAACCGGCAGTTCTACTTGGATCCATCCCGCCTCTTTCGATTCTTCCGAGGAAGAGCCCGAGAACACATCTTCCAATGAAGCGACGTATACATGCCCTTCTGAATCGGAAACCGCCAATGAACGAGCTTGGTTGCCGAGGGAAAGAGCAACTCCCTTACCGGGCAGGTCCCACGATCGCAAAATTCGATCCCCATCTGCAAAAGTCCATCCGCATACGCGCTGATCGTTACCGGTCGACCAAAGAGAGTCATCGGTAGCCATCGCGATCGCGGTAACCCCACCCTTGTGGGCATCCCAGGATGCAGTCTGCTCAAGTGAATTCATGCTCCACCATCGAATAGTTCCGTCCAAGCTGCCGCTGACCAATGTCTCGCCATCCGAAAACCATCCCAAGCTGCTTACGGCTGCGGTGTGTCCTCGAAGTGAAGCGAAGACTTCCCCAGTTTTCGCGTTCCAAACTTGAATGCCACCGAATCGATCTCCGCTGGCCACCAGCAATCCATCGTTGCTGTAACTGACGGACAAGATCCAATCGGTATGCTTCTTCAGCTCCATCGCTTCATTGCCCGTGTCATCGCCGCCGGAAAGAATCTTCAACAAGCGTTGCGTCGTACCGATGGCGAATCGAGTTCCCGCGGGTTCCACATCGAAGGCTTGAACCGTATCGAGTTCATTCCCCACTTTCATCAGGGGCTTTGATTCCGGGATGTTCCAACCAAGAAGGCTACCTGAGTCTCCAGGTACACCACTCGCGATCCACAACTCGTCCCCACCGGCTCGAAATCGAAGGGAAGTAACTTCCTGACCTGGTAAAAGAAGACTCTTGTCTTGCAGTTTTCCGGACATATCTGCAAACAACACCTGTCCATCCACTCCGATAGCAACCACCGGCTTCGTCGGATGAACGGCCAAAGATCGCACCATATCACGTTGCGTCAAGGGACTCGGCTCTCCCAAGGTGATCGCAGGACGGTCCTTATTCTCGTTAGAATTCGAAGGTTCTGCGGATTCTGAACCGAACTCCTCTCCAGCTCGGATCCAGTACTCCAGCAATTTGAGTTCGCGTTGAGGGATTCGAGGTTTGTTGGGGGGCATTTTTGGAGATTCGACATGTGCCGTGAGCAGGTAGATCAGGCTCTCTTCCGGTTTGCCTGGGACAATAACGGGCCCGGACGCGGAACCGGCCATGACCTTGTCCAGCGAGGTCATCGACAAACCACCACGCGGCTGATTGTCGTTGTGGCAGCTGACACAATGCTGACGAAAGACCGGCATCACGGCTTCGAATGTGACGTTCATCGATTCTTCGCTCGATGCGCTCATCATTGCATCTTGAGCAAGCCCCTGCGGGAGATCGACCATCCCGGAGAGCCCCAAGAGCCCGACACACCACCGAACGCGAAACCAACTCAAGAAGATTATCATGCGATTAGTGATTGAAAATGAATTCGTTGCTGTTGAGAAGTGCCCAGAAGAGATCTTCCAATCCTTCCGATGGCTCAGGATACGACGCCAACGCCTTTCGGATATCGGCCCACTCTGATTCGGTCGGCCTACGTGAATAACATCGTGCATACAATCGCATCACGACACTCTCTGGTGCATCGCCTTGTTCAAGCCATGTCCGGATGAGACCTCCGCCGCGAATCTTGCCGGTCGTGGTTTCTCCATTGAGCAAGTGGAGTGATTGAGACAGCGTCGGAGAGGTTTTTACTTCGCAAGTGCAGGGAGTATTGCGGTTCGAGCGGCCAAACGTCGTTAAGAAATAATGGGAAGCTAGCCCATCGGCGACTTGGACAGCCCGCGATCCAGGAGGCAAGCCTGGCAATGACTCCTCGACGCCAGTCGCTTGGCAGATGCAGTCCAATAAGACCTCCGCTCGCATGCGACGGATTTTTTGGTGAGAGAAATCTCGCTCGTCCCATTGATTGCTCGCGTTGCGGCGTGTCTCGGTCTGGTAGGTGCGCGAGTTACAGATTTCGCGAACCAGCCCCTTGATATTGAACTCGTCCTCCGCGAGACGTTGTCCAAGGTAGTCAAGCAGTTCTTCGTTCGAAGGCGGATTGCTGACTCGAACATCATCTACCGGATCGACGATTCCTGTCCCGAAGAAGTGGGCCCAGACAATGTTACCGATATTCCTGCGGAACGCTGGATTCTCTGTGGATGCCAGCCAGTCGACCAGGACTTCGCGATAGTCCCGTTCTGTTTCCTCAGGCATCGTCGAGCCGCCCAAGTATTGAGGCCGCTCAATCTTCTTGCCGAGCGGGTGTTCGATTTCCCCTTCGGCTGCGTTGTAGATGGTCAACTCCCTTGGATCTTTGGCTTGTTTGTATCCGATTTGGCTGAAGAATGCGGCGAATCCGTAGTAGTCATCCATGGTCCAACGATCAAAGGGATGGTTGTGGCATTGGGCGCATTGGATTCGTGTTCCGAGAAATACTTGAGCGACGTTTTCAGCCATCAATTGGGGTGTGGTCTCGGTTTGAAAGTAGTTCGTGGCTGGGTTCTCGAGAGTCCCCCCTTTTGAGGAGAGGAGCTCTTGAACGATTTCCTGGATGGTCTCGCCTGAATGCACGGCAGAACGTAGCCATTGGTCGTACAGCGAGAGGGCCTTGGGGCTGATCCCATTGCTGGTTCGAATCTGCAACAACTCCGCCCAACGCATGACCCAAAGGTCGTTGAACTCCGATCGCTCAAGCAAACGATCGATCCACTTTTCTCTCTTGCGAGGATCCGAATCCTTCAAGAAGGCTTCCATCTCTTCTTCGGTCGGCAGAAGCCCTACCAGGTCGATCGTGACCCTGCGCAGGAATGCTTCGTCAGTACACAATTCCGAGGGTTGAAGGTGAAGAAATCGAAGTCGACGTTGGACCAATCGGTCAATCTCATTGGTCGCAATCTCGGACGTCGCGATAAAGGGTGTTCCAGGACGCACGATCATGGAAGATCCAGCAGTGAACTTGTCGAATCGGGCAAGCACAAATGCCGTTCCAGGTCCCGAAGCTTTCACCATTCCACGTTCGTCGACCACGGCCGCTGCTTCGTTATTGCTCAGAAAGACAGTCAATGCCGTCACATCGCGTTGCGTACCGTCGCTGAAGCGGGCCATGACGACCAACTTCTGGTTACCCCCAGGGGTATCGAACACCGATTGCTTGGGGTAAACATCGATGCCTACCGGGACTCTAAAACCAGGTGGGTCTTGATTGGCCCCTTCGGCAATCCATTGCACGAGGGTCTCGTAATGCGACGTTCCTTCGGAGATTGGACCACCGCCGGTGTGATCCACCATACCAATCGCCTTCTGGATCAACAGACACGATTCCGGTGCGTTCTTTCGCACGCGTCGACCATTCAGTTCACGCGTCAGTCGCTCCCAGTCACCCTCGGGATCGTATCCAAAAAGACTGAGTCGAAAGCCGTCTTTACCGGATGCGGAACCATGGCAAGATCCCGTGTTG
>JALOQW010000215.1 GCA_025459275.1 Pirellula sp. | reverse complement strand
CGCCAAACCAAAAACATTTCATCCTCATGCTCGTGCGTATGCCACGGAAACACTCCCTGGAACTTCACCAACTTGACCTCCTGACCATTGAGCTGGGCGACCACCTTGGGGCGCCAGTGCTCAGTAATCATCGAAAACTTTTCGGTGATGTTGGTAGTTGCCATGGTGGATTCCGATCACTTTCCTTGATTAAGTGCGAGGGAAAGGCTCTGCCATCAGGAGACTGTTTCGGCGAGTTCTTTTTCGGCGAGGACGGTTCCGTTGCGATCGAGCATGCGGATTCCAAAGCCGAGGTTCTCGAAGATCCGTCGCATGCGTGTCTCATTCACCCGCGTTTCCGCGATTACTCGCTGGACTCCCCAACGTTTGGCAACATCCAAGCAATGAACCGCGATCTGTTGTCCAAGCCCACGACCTTGCCAGGCATCCTCGATGAGAATCGCAAACTCCGCCGTGCGATGATCAGCATCGGCAACCAATCTTCCCACTCCAAGAATAGGCGCGTTCACATCAGGTGGGACGCTGCCGTCGATCTGCTGCGCAACAAACGCGAGTTCGCGATCGTAGTCGAGGAAACAAAAGCGGGTCGCCATCTCATGCGTTGCTTCCTTGAACAACGTGCGAAATCGAGACTCGAGGGATTGACGCGAGCATCGGCCAAGCATTGCTCGCCATGAAGTTTCGTCCTCGGGACGTATCGGGCGAAGAAGGACTTGAACCCCATCAGGCAATGTCACGATCGCCTCAAACTCGCTAGGGTAAGGGCGAATGGCAAGATGCGAATAAGGACGCGTTGACCGCGAAGGAGCACTACCAATGACGAATCGAGCATCCAGCGCCAGCATCTGCTGATCGTAAATGAGCAACGGGTTGATGTCCGCTTCCACGATGCGAGGTTGCTCGGTAATCATGGTCGAGAACCGAATCATGATCTCGATTAAGGGATCGAGATTGACCTTGGCTCGGCCCCGATAGCCATTGAGTAGCGGCCAACATCGCAACGATTCCAGCATGCGGAGTGCGAGTCGATGCTGAATTGGTGGTAGCTCAAGGGCTCGATCTTGAAACAGCTCTGCCGTTATGCCACCTAGTCCCACCATCAACACTGAGCCAAAGATCGGATCCTGTTTGGCGCCAAGAATCAATTCCACTCCATGGACCGCCGTCACCATGGGTTGCACGGTTGCTCCCAGCAGTGTCGCATCCGGCCGTTCTTTGGTAGCTCGCGCCATCATTTGATCGAATGCCGTCCGGACTTGTGTGTCCGATTGAAGGTTGAGCACGACTCCACCCACATCGGTCTTGTGAGTGATCTGTTGAGAATAGATTTTCAAAACGACGGGGTACCCCATGCGTTTCGCCACTTCCACTGCTTGGTCTGCTGTTGCAGCGACTTCGATGGGTGTCGTTGGAATGCCGTACAAAGTGAGGAGTCGCTTGGAGTCCACTTCGGTCAGAATGGCTCCTGCTTCGTGAGGGTCCGATGGTTCGTTGGACAACTCATCTAGGAATGATTTGCGTTGTGCGGCGCTGACAGAAAAATCGGGGACGATGGCCTTGGGGGTTTCGTACAGCACATCACGAGTGCGCGAATAAGAAGCAAGTTCCATCATGCCGTGAATGGCTTGCTCTGGGGTAGCAAAAGTTGCGATTCCTGCTCGCTGCAACATCTCCACCCCTTCGGCCATCAGCTTGCCACCCATCCAGGTCGCCATGAGTGCTTTGCCGTATGGCAGCTCCAAATTCGAAACCATACGAGCTGTGTCAGTGGGATTGGTCATCGCTTGAGGACTCAGGATCGCGAGCACCGTATCGACATTGGGATCTTTCAAGGTGACTTCGACCGCTTTGGCGAAACGTTCAGCATCGGCATCACCAATCACATCGATCGGATTGCCACGCGACCAATTGCTCGGCAGAAAAGAATCTAAGCGTTGCATGGTGTCCGATGAGAGGCTGGCCAGCTTGCCACGATGCTCAAGCAGTGCATCCGTCGCCATGACCCCGGGCCCACCAGCGTTGGTGACGATGGCCAACCTTGATCCGATCGGGTTGGGATGCTGAGTCAGCAACTCTGCGCATTCGAATAGAGACTGCATGTCAAAGACGCGTACAATGCCAGCTCGCTCTAAGGCGGCTTGATAAACCGCGTCCACACCTGCCATGGCACCGGTATGGGATGCAGCCGCAAGTGCTGACTCCGCAAACCTTCCTGCCTTGTAGGCAACGAGTGCTTTTCTGCGAGAGAAGGCCCTCGCCGCTGACATGAAGTATCGAGCGTCGGCAATCGATTCCACATACAAGATCGCTGACGATGTGTTTGGATCCTCGGCCAGATAATCCAATAGATCAGCGAATCCCACATCGAGCTGATTTCCGAGCGACAGGAAGTGCGAAAAGCCGATGCCTTGAGAGATCGACCAATCAAGAACGGCAGTGCACAAGGCTCCCGATTGAGACAGGAAGGCTACATGCCCCGCACGCGGCATCCCGACTGCAAAACTGGCGCTTAGTTTGATTCGGGGATTGATCAACCCAACACAATTCGGTCCGAGAATTCGCAAGCCGGGGAATCGTCGCTGTTCCTCGAGAACCTGATACTCCAGTTGTTTGCCCTCCTCCCCCAATTCGCGAAAGCCGGCGGTCAATACTGCCAGGGCACCGATCCCGCGCTCACCACACTCTCGCACAATGGCAGGGACGGTTGGCGACGGAGTGCAAACCACGGCCAGGTCGATCTGATCTGAAATCGCGCTCACGTTCGGGAACGCCGCCTGCCCTTGCACTTGGGTTGACCGGCTGTTGACAGGGAAAATTTGCCCCTCATATCCACTGGTCAACATGTTACGGAGGACCGCATACCCGACTTTACCCGGAGTATCGCTGGCCCCGATGATCGCAACCGAACGTGGGGCGAGCATTCGATCGATGTTACGGATTGGCATAAGTGCGTTTAGAGAATTTGGGTGACAACTTGAACCCACGCAGGGTCGCCGAGCAGCTCAGGAAAATGGGTGCGTCCAGCCGTGATGTGAGCAGATTCGCCGTGGCGTTCCAGAGCTTCGCGACTCGCCCATTCCTCGATAAACGTGAATCGACCCGGATGATCAAGATCGCGGAACAAGTCGTACCGAATGCACCCTTCTTCAAGTCGGGTGGGGGCGATAAAACTTTCAAGCACTTGTCGGAGCGCCTCTTCCTTTCCCGGTTTAGCATGCAAGTGTGCAACAACATCAACCTTCATGGTGGCAGCTTTCAAAGCAAGCGAATTAGATCAAGGAAACGTATCGAGAACTTGCACATTGTCCCACTTCCACGATGTTGTGCAATCACCATCGACTGCCCCCGGTGTGCTAGTCGAATGGATAAGGCAATATCATAGAACGTAGCCACGACCGCCGAGGTCGTGGATCGCCCTGACGCTGCTAAAATATGGTCGTAGACCAGATTTGGAATTCGTTCTCCGGTTCTTGTACGTGATGTCGGTCAATCCCGTGGTGGGGGAAGAGAAAATGACCGGGCAATCAGCCTTCTTGGATTGCCAATGTTCGAGATAAATGCTCGACATGCCATGAGCGGAACGGGATCGCGGCTCCGGATGGTGGTGGATCGGGGACCAACGATTTTGCGATTGTCTGCATCAGTTCCTCGATTCCATCTCCCGTGACCGCACTGAGTGCACTGGCTGCAGCAGGCAATTTCGATGGCGAAGACATCGTGCTGATCTTGTCCGACTTGGTTTGAACCAATAAGCACTTTCCCGAGTGGGATTGCCATATCGATTGATGCTCCTCCGTCCAGCCTTCCTCGGGATCGATTAGAAGTAACAAGCGATCCGCAGTTGCGATCGCCTGCCGAGCACGCTCGATCCCTTGGCTTTCTAACGCATGGTCTGATTCGCGGACCCCGGCACTATCGATGAGTGTAACGGGCCAACCGTCGATGCTGGACGATTCGGCCAGCAGATCGCGCGTCGTCCCTGCCTCGGTATGGACGACCGCTCGCGTGTAGCCGAGGAGCCGATTCAACAAACTGCTCTTGCCCACGTTGGGCGGCCCGCACAGAACGATGCGCCATGGGTTTAAAAGGTGGAGACCTACTTCCGCATACCGCAACAACGCATGGCAGCGCTCGCTCGCTTGCGCGGTTTGGCCTTCGGTGACCTTCTGCTCGATCGCATTCCATGCTCGATCCAATGCTCCGCGCGCTTGATCCAATAAAATCGAAGCCGTTCGCTGGGTCGTCGCCATGAGGAGATCTTCGGTGGCTTCGACCGCTCGAAGCCCAGCGACTTCCTTTTGCAGCCAGGATCGGCGGCTCTCTTCAATGGCACCCGCAGCAATCAACGAGCGGATGATCGCCGTTGATGCAGCCTGACCACCATGGCAATGCAACTCGAAACGATCATCGCCACGACGAACGACAACAAGAGACTCTCCGGCTTGAGTGTTTTCTCCAGGTAGAGTTCGAAAGTAACCGTAGCGAATGCGATTGATATCGAGGTTCGGCGAGCCGTGTGCGGCTTGCCAATGCTTTTGAATCATGGAATGCGCGTTGGGGCCTCGAACTTCCAATACCGCAATGGCGGCAGGAGCGGTGGAGGTCAGCCGAGTCACGATGGTTTCATGCATCACGATGCGATTCGCCGTGGGACTGTCGCAAGAAGTCAACGGTGTGGCTAGCGATCACGCGTTGCTCGTCGGTCGAAATTCGGAAGATCTCGACGGAGCTAGATTGGGAATGAATGGAGAGATCCTTCTTTGAATTGGCTTCGTCATTCAACGCTGCGCCCAACCAAGCAAGCCGTTCGATGACTCGCTGACGCACCACAGAGCTATTTTCACCAATGCCAGCGGTGAACACGATGCCGTCCAGACCGCCAAGTGCGGTCGCAGCCGCAGCGATCTCTTTAGCCACCGTGCCACAGAACATGTCGAGAGCCAAGGCGCAACGAGGATCCTGAGATGCGTTTGCGACCAACGATCGCATGTCGCTGATCCCACCTGAAAGACCATGCAGTCCGGACTCCTTGGTTAGCATGGTTTCTAGGGTCTGCACCTCCATCCCGTTTCTCAACCAATGGATCGCAACGCCGACATCCAATCGCCCGCATCGAGTCCCCATGATCAGACCATCGATGGGAGTGAAGCCCATGGTGGTGTAACGACTAATGCCATGCTCCAGACCACACAAGCTGGCTCCATTGCCGAGATGGCAAACAACGGTCTTTCCCGCTGCTGCTCTTTGCGAGATGCTCGGTAATTGCGATGCGATCGATTCGTACGACAAACCATGAAATCCGTATCGACGAATCCCCTCCCTGTAAAACCGATCCGGGATTGCAAATCTCTTCTCGCATTCCGGCAGCGTGGCGTGAAACGCTGTATCGAAACATGCAATGCGAGGAACATGAGGATGGAGATCGCCTACGGTTCGTATAGCGGCGATGGCCGGCGGTTGATGCAGCGGCGCGAGCGGAATCGTCTGTTCTAGTTCCTGAAGCACCTTGTCTGTGATCAGGGTAGGAGCGATCAAATGGCTGCCGCCGTGGACAACTCGGAACGCAATCGCATCCCATGGCCGACCTTTGAGCAACGATTCGACAGCCGATGGGATCTCCTGCTCCTTGCATTCGATGGTCCCTTGGCTAACCGACTCAATTCCTTCGAAGCTCGCATATTTCAACGTCGAAGAACCGGCGTTGAGAACGAGAATTCGAAAGGGGGGGAGTTCCGAGCTCATTTCAGGCCACGGCGAATCAACAGAGCGTCAACCGTCGGTTTGCCAGAGCGGAAATCAATGTATTGCTGCATCACATCGCGCGAATCCCCTCGCGACAGGATGGTTTCCCGGAACGCCTTTCCGTTGGAGAGATTCAGTCCGCCGCGAGCCGACATGGCTGCAAATGCATCGGCAGCGAGGACTTCGCTCCAGAGATAAGCGTAATAGCCTGCCGAGTAACCGCCGGACCAGATATGCGCAAAGTAGGGAGAGCGATACCGAGGCGGAACTGGATGAAAGGCGACCCCGTATTTCTCGAGGGTTGCTTTTTCGAACGCCTCGACATCGGACGGGATTTGATCTTCTGTCAATGTATGCCAACCAAGATCCAGCAACGCGGCTGCCATGTACTCCAATGTCTCATAACCCTTGTTGAACTTATTGGCGGCGATGGCCTTATCCAAGAGATCCTTGGGGAGAGGTTCATTGGTTTGATAATGCCGAGCATAATGAGCGAGGATTTCCGGATCGATGGCCCAATCTTCGTGGAATGTCGACGGGAATTCGACGTAGTCTCGAGGCACGTTCGTGCCGGCCAGGAGAGGATACTCAACCGACGAGAAGAGTCCGTGCACGCCGTGTCCGAGTTCATGAAACAGAGTCGTTACCTCATCCAAGGTTAGAAGCGTAGGATTACCTTCGGCGGGTTGTGGAATATTCAAGCAGTTCAGAACAACCGGTTGATGTCTCTTCAGTCGAGACTGAGTCACGAAGGAATCCATCCAAGCTCCGCCTCGCTTGCTGTCTCGGTGATACAGGTCGGCGTAAAACAGTCCTAACGGCTCACCGTTGGAATCCGCGACATCGAACACGCGGACCGTGGGATGCCAAACCGGAAGGTCTTTGCGTTCTTGGAATGAGATTCCATACAGCTTTTGGAATGCGTAAAACAATCCGTTGTGGAGTACGTTCTCGAGCTCGAAGTAGGGTTTGATGGCTTCACCATCCACTCGATAGTCTCGCGCTCTGACCCTCTCGGCGTAGTATTCCCAATCCCAGGGTTCTACCGGTCCCGACAGGCCATCCGCACGCATCGCTTCTAGAATTTTTTCCGACTCGATTCTCGTCTTTGCCATAACGCCCGGTACGAGGTCTTGCAGCATCTTGAGCGCCGCCTCGGGGGTCTTGGCCATCTGATTGTCGAGGGTGTAGGCTGCATGGTTTGGATATCCGAGCAGTCGTGCTCGCTCTGCCCGAAGACGAGCCAACTTCAAGACGATGGGTCGATTATCAATTCCGCCCGATTCGCCGATGGCGCGATTGGCACTGGCAAGCCACACCGCTTTCCGCATTTCACGATTGGTCAAGCTGGTCAGGACCGGTTGTCGGGTGGTGGAAGGCATGGGCAATAGATACTTGCCCTTCTCTCCCCGAGCTTCTGCGGCTTGCCTGGCAGACGAGATATCCGACGCATTCATGCCGTCGAGTTTCGAAACGTCGTCAATCCGAAGTGCGCGTTCCTTGGCGACAGCAAGCAGTTGGTTCTGGAACTGAGTCGTGAGAGACGATAATTCCTCGTTGATGGCACGGACTCTCGCTTGATCGGCAGGCGAGAGTTTCGCGCCTGCTCGGACAAACTGTTCGTAGTATTTCTCAATAAGCCGCCTTTGTTCTTCCGACCATTCTCGTTCGCCTCGCGATAACCATAGGGACTCAACCCTTCGAAACAGTTGGGGATTGAGAAAGATGTTGTCTGAGTGAGC
>JALOQW010000214.1 GCA_025459275.1 Pirellula sp. | reverse complement strand
TCAGCGACCGGTCCTTTGATCGCAACAAACTCGTCAATCATGTTCTGTAAGTCTGACCGCATGACTTCGAGGAGATCGGTCAGGCGATTCATCACTTCCAGGGTCTCAAGATCATCGTGCCGTCCGACAAATTCCAGCCGGCCTAAGACGCGCCCCTCATGGAAAAGTGGAAGGCGTATATGCCACCGTTCAGAATACTCGGGCATCCGACTGCGGTGCCAATTCGCATGGAACCCCTCGTGAAGCCATGGCATATTCAAATCCATGCTGACCCGTGCCATCCGATGACGTTCCGCGAACTCGACAAGGGTATCCCATACCACTTCCCAATTCCGAGTTCCTTGCAACTTGACCACTTGCTGGCTCGTAAGATATGCAGAACGGTCTGGCGTGGAAACCAAACTCGACAGGAAGCTCGCGATCCGCTTCCAAAGCAATTGCAATTCAGCGAAACCAAATAGTCGCGAAACAATGAGTGTTCCGAGGGCAAATACCATCGTCGAAACAGAGATCAAGTCCGACTTCAACATGGCGCCTGCGACGGCACCGCTGGCCGTGATCAGGCACAACAAGGTAATAACACCCACAAGCCTGCGATTGCGAATCCCGTGCCGCATCAGGTTGTGATGCAAATGGCCGCGATCGACCGTAAATACGCTCCGTCCCGTGAGCTTGCGTCTCAGGATCGCCATCATCGAGTCAAACAAGGGGATCGCCATCAAGACCACAGGGATCGTGAGCGACAATGGCTGAGGGTCCCGAAGACTGTCGAACCAGGATCGCATGGTCAAGACACCGAGGATCAGCCCGATGAGCATGCTCCCCGAGTCTCCGAGGAAAACCTTGGCGGGGGGCAAGTTGTAAAAAAGGAACCCTAGCAATGCGCCCGCCATCGACGCCGCCAGAATAGCCTCAACGTGGTTTCCGGTTCCGACGCTGATAGCGGCTACTGCCGCGAATGCGATCCAGCCCACCGAGGCACACAGGCCATCGGCGCCATCGATCAAGTTCATGGAGTTGATACATAGGAGCAGCCACAGCAGCGTAACCGGCCAAGCGAGCAATCCCATATCGATAGACAAGCCGAAAATTTGGACTTGGTCGATGGAGAATCCAAAAGCAATGATTGACAAGCAGATCACGACTTGCCCAACGAGCTTTTGCCTTCCACGCAAACCAAAGCGATCATCCGCCACACCGAGCAGAACAATGGCAATGGAACCGATTCCCAGCGAAATGGCTTCGTACTGATCCTTGATCAGATGCTCTGCCTTGTCGGGATCAAACAGAAGTACCAATCCAAAGCAAGAGAAGAGGGTAAATAAAAGCGAGATGCCGCCGCATCGGGCAATTGGCTCTCGATGAAGTTTTCGATGGTTGTCTGGGTAATCGAGGATCCCGAACATCTTCGCCACTCGTTGCGCGATCGGCGTAACGAGAAGCGAGATGCCCAAGCTGGCACCCAGTGTTATGAAAACAGTCAATGATGTAGGCATCGTGATGCAATTAGGGCGCGGCTGAGCGATCAATCCACCGATTCCGAGCCTTGATGCTCGGATCAGCCAACCCTTTTATGGTCTTCGCCGCCGTTACCTTTGTCCAGATCCGCATTGGCGAACATTTGAAGAATCTTTTCGTAGCAAGGACAACTGTTCTAATCCCACCTACCAGCTACGACAAATTGGCACGGATGGCTGATTGCCCAGGCTCTGCAATCGTTCAAATCGGAATAAACAGCCCAAGGGTCACGGGAGATCGTGAGTGCGAAAGTTGCTGCTCTGAGCAAAAAAACGTCGAGGATTCTCGTAGACCACGCGATGGATCTGCTCTCGCGTATGCCCCCGTCTCTTGAGTTCCATGATCAAATCGGGAATGGCCGTCGGTTTGCTCGGTCCCCAGTCTCCTGCGGAGTTGGCCATCAAGCGCTCGGGGCCATAGCGCTCGATCATATCGGCGGCGCGTTGTGGGGTGCACTTCGTAACAGGGTAGAGCGTCATTCCTGCCCAAAACCCGTTTTCCAATACGGCTTCGATGGTGTGCTCTTCGACGTGATCGACCAAGACGCGCGATCGATCGACACGCGTATCATGCATGAGCATGTCTAGAATCATGCGAGTCCCTTGGTATTTGTCTTCGAGGTGGGGCGTATGGATGAGGATTTGCTGCTGGTATTTCACAGCCAACTCCACGTGTTCCAAGAAGATGGTCGACTCGTTCTTGGTGTTCTTGTTGAGGCCGATTTCTCCGATGCCTAGTACATTCGGAGCTGTCAGAAATTCGGGGATCATGGCGATCACTTCGCGCGACAGAGAGACATTCTCTGCTTCCTTCGCATTGATGCAAAGCCACGTGTAGTGTTTGATCCCGAACTGGGCCGCTCGCTTTGGTTCGAATTGCGTCAATTGGCGAAAGTAGTCTCGAAAGCTGTCGACACTTCCTCGATCGAAGCCAGCCCAAAAGGCAGGTTCGCTCATGGCAACGCAACCCATGCGGGCTAGAGTCTCGTAGTCGTCGGTAGTCCGAGACACCATATGGATGTGAGGATCAATGTAATCCATAGTTCTTTCGCCACGCGGGATCGTATTCACGGCTCATCAGCAATTGCACGCGGCGGGCTTTTTCCGGCTCGCCGTCGCACAAGATATTCAGACCTTGGCTCAGCAACTGCATCTGAGTCGCGTGCTCGGTTGAGCCTTGGGCTCGTTCGAGCCGATCGAGGAAGGCTGCGAGGTCAAGGACACGGGATCGGGCCAGCAGGAACTCTTCCGCGAGAATCTGCTCCGCCGATCGTGGTTCGGGATTAGTACTCATGGCTTGTGGTCTGCAACGGTTCTTCTGCCTGAGGGGCGGATCGAGTTGCGGTTTGGCGTATTCGGCGCGTCGACACTTCTTCTTGAAGCATGGCCAGGATCTCTGCGACCGGCTTCGTTCCTACTTCCCCTTCGATGCGGTCCCGGAGTGCAATCGTTTCCGTTTCAGCTTCTCGAGGTCCTACAACCGCCATGTACGGGATCAGTTCCAATTGGGCATCTCGGATCTTGGCTTGCACCTTGGCCCCTCTCAGGTCGGTGGTGACCCGGAAGCCGGCTTCGGTAAAGCGTCGTTCCAACTCCATAGCATAATCATTCGTCTTCTCGCTCAATGGACAAATCCGGATTTGTTCCGGGGCAAGCCACATGGGGAAGGCTCCTGCAAAGTGCTCGGTCAACATCCCAACAAAACGTTCCATCGATCCGAAGGGAGCGCGGTGGATCATGACCGGGCGATGCGGTTTGTTATCGGCGCCGGTGTATTCCAATTGGAATCGCTCGGGCAGATTGTAGTCCAATTGGACCGTTCCCAATTGCCATTGGCGACCAATGCAATCGCGGACCATGAAGTCTGCCTTTGGCCCGTAGAATGCGGCCTCCCCTTCGGCGGATGTGTAATTCAAGCCCGATTCCTCAAGGACCTTGCGCAGTGCTGCCTCCGCTTTCTGCCAGTTTTCCTCACTCCCCACATACTTGTCGCTCTTGGGATCCCTGAGTGACAGCTGGACTCGATAATCCTCAAGTCCAACCGATTCCAGTACGAATCGAGTCAGATCGATCGTGCTGCGGAACTCTTGTTCGACTTGGTCGGAGGTGCAAAAGATATGCGCGTCGTCCTGGGTCAAGCCGCGGACTCGCAGCATACCGTTCAATTCCCCGGTTTGTTCATAGCGATAGACCGTACCGAACTCGAAGAGTCTCAATGGCAAGTTGCGATACGAACGGGGTTGGGCTTTGAAGATCTGTGCATGGTGCGGGCAGTTCATCGGCTTGACCAAAAACCGCTCGTGTTGACGCTGCCATTCGTTGAGCGAAGCCAACTTTTCCTCTTTGCTCAAGACCTTGCGGTAGTGAGCGCTATCGAAACCAAGGATTTCTGCGGCTTGGAGGAAATGCGATTCCTGAGCAGCATTCAATCCCTCCTCTTCATTCAATCGTCGGCACCATGCATCGACGAGGGCTCCTGCGTCATGGACGAAGAGGGGTGGGAATTGGCTATCCCGATAGTACGGAAAGTGACCGCTGGTTTCATACAATTCCACACGACCCAAGTGCGGGCTGTAGACTGGCTCGTAGCCTCGCTTGAGCATTTCGCGTCGCAGAAAATCTTCCAACAGACTTCGGATGCGCGCTCCCTTGGGCATCCACAAACACATGCCTTGACCGACATCAGGTGTGATCTGAAACAACCCTAGTTTCTTTCCGATGACGCGATGGTCCCGCTTCTTGGCTTCCTCGAGTTGTTCGAGGTAGGCTTGCATATCCTTGGGTTGGAACCATGCGGTTCCATACAGTCGCTGCAGATGGGGCCCGTTGACCTCCCCTTTCCAATGCGAGCCGGCGACGCTCATCAATTTGAAGGCTTTGATGCGACCTGCATCGGGAATATGAGGACCACGACACAGATCGACGAACTCGCCTTGCCGGTAGAATCCCAACGACTCGTGACTCGACAGACCAGTTTCGATGTGCTCGACCTTGAGCAGTTGATTCATGTCCTGGCACAATGCCATCGCGTCTTCGCGCGGCAAGGAGAATTGCTCGAACGGCTCTCCCTTCTGAATGATGGCCGCCATCTCTTGTTCGATCCTTGGAAAGTCTTCCTCGGACAGCTTGTGCGGCAAGAAAAAGTCGTAGTAATAGCCGTTGTTAATGGTTGGACCAAACGCTAACGAGACGTCCGGATACAACCGCATGACGGCACGAGCCATGACGTGGGCACAAGAATGCCGAAGAACGTCCAGCGCCTCCGGATCGCGGTCAGTGAGCAATCGGAGGGGGATCGGTGTTGGCCCTGAAAAGTTACGTAGCGGAAAGGTTGCGTCGACGATTTTGTCGCCGACTTTGGCTGCGATGACCGCCTTTGCCAAGCGACTGCCAATCGACTCTGCCACACTCAACGGAGTCGCATCCTCCGGATGGGAAACAATAGTACCGTCAGGAAGCGAGATTTGAAGCATCGGATTTCAGCTTAGGATGGAGGACAAAATCGTCACGACAAACGACGAAATTCCAAGACATGTCATGGTCGCCGGAGTTCGGACCCTTGGCAAGTAGGGGCAAACGCCGGTTGTTGGTCTCCACGATGGAATTGCCTAATGAAACGGGGGTATCGAACGGTGCGGCATTTTGGCGGCTCTGACTTTTCTTAGCGATGTGCTACACTTGACCGCTCATCCTCTGCAGGTTCCTTTTCAGATATCTAGCATTTCCATCCAAGCTGGCCCACTCCCTGGGTTCGTTGTTCTATGAGTATTCTCGTCTTCGGGCATCGCAATCCTGATACGGATGCGATTTGCTCCGCCATCGCCTATGCGGATTACTTGCAGCAAACGCAACGACCGGAAGCGGTTGCTGCGTGCTGTGGCACACCCAATAAACGAACCGAATATGTTCTCAAGCGGGCTAAAGTCCCCGCTCCCCGCATTGTCATGGACGTCCGGCCTGAACTTTCGGATATCTGCAATCGTCATCCAGTAACGGCGTCCCTCGGCGAAGTCTTTTACGAAGTCTATCAGCGCATGAAGGAGCATGATGTACGCGCTGTTCCGATTGTCGATGCGGATCGTAGAGTATTGGGTGTACTTTCGTTGCTTCAGCTGATGGATCTCATTTTTCGCGACGATGCGGATCCGTTGCTGACCCGTACGGTCAAGACCAGCCTCGGCAAGGTTTGTCATATCCTCGGCGGCAATTTTCAGTATGAGTTGGATCCGAACAAGCTCGACGAACTCATGGTGATGGTCGGTGCGATGAGCGCCGGAGGCTTTACCGAACGCATGCAGCGTTTTCCTGCAGACAAACTGATCGTTGTCAGCGGTGATCGACCAACCATCCAGTTGCCGGCCATCGAGCACGGCGTACGCGCCCTAGTCGTAACCGGTGGTTATTCCCTCTCGTCGGGATTGGTGGAGCTTGCCAAATCGCGTGGGGTTGCGGTCATCCAAAGCCCCTTCGATACCGCGACCACCACGATGCGGATCAAATCTTCGCAGTTCATCGACTCCGCCGTGGATACTGGCTTCCTCCCATTGCTTGGAAAACTCCCCGTCGATGAAGCGCGAGCCAAAGTTGAAAAGACCAATGAACCGATTTTCCCAGTCATCAATGATGCTGGGGTCTTGATCGGTGTCATTTCGAAGACCGACCTGATCAACCCACCCAAACAGAAACTGATTCTGGTTGATCACAACGAGCTGAGCCAAGCCGTCAACGGAGCGGAAGATGCGGATATCCTCGAAGTCCTCGATCACCATCGTGTCGGTGGCGGTTTGAAATCGACGCAGCCGATTCGCTTCATCAACGAACCGGTTGGATCGACCTGCACTCTCGTAGCTCGGCACTTTCGTGCTGCCGGGCTGATTCCAAAACCAGGCATTGCCTTGTGCATGGCATCCGGAATCATCTCGGACACGCTTTATCTTCGATCACCGACGACGACCGACGTCGATCGTGACATCCTAAATTGGCTCCGCGGGCTCTGTGAAGTGGACCTCGACGAATACGCGAAGGAGTTCTTCGAAATCGGATCGGCCCTGCGCAATTGCACACCCGCTGAAGTTGTCCGGGAAGATTGCAAAGAGTTTTCGGAACAAGGCATCCGGTTCTCAATATCGCAAATTGAAGAAACCGGCTTTGATCTATTCTGGGATCGCAAGGAAGACCTGCGTGTGGCTTTGGAAGAGCTCGCTCGACGGAATCGGTTGCAGTTTGCAGCACTTTTGGTCACCGATGTGGTCAGCAACGGATCGCTGCTGCTGCTCTCTCACGAGTCGGAAGCATGGGATGACATCAACTACCCCTGCCTCGACCGAAGCTTGTACTCTCTTCCGGATATCGTGAGCCGTAAAAAACAGCTTCTTCCATTGGTCTCGCAGTTGCTCGCGGCCAGGGGTCAGTCTTAAGGCGAGTCTAATCGAGTCGGCGGGTACGTTTCGCGCTCATGTCGATCAGCTTCAAATAACATACCAGCGCGACCATCGCAGTGAAAAGGATCGCGATCCACCGGACATCCATCATAGACCAGTAGGACAACAGGATTGTCATGACGGAGAACAAGCCGAACCAAATTCCTAAACATGCATACCCGAGTCCGAAGCAAACTCCCAAACCGGCAAAGAAGATCATGACTCCGCTAGATGCCATGCATCGATGCTGATACCGTTCACACAACTTGGCTCGCACCAAGACAAAAGGAGCCAGAAACAATCCCATAATCGGCCACCCGATGAAGTTGATCACGAACCGATCGAAACCACTTGCAAAAAAGATCACAACTAGAGTCAAAAGCCATAAGATCATCCAACCCATCCACATGTACCAAAAGGAACGGGGCAAGGTCCGCACCTCCGCCTCTGTCGACTCGATCGGTCGGAGCAGCGCTGAATCGGATTGGGGGGGCTGATAGGGATTCTGCATCAGCCTGATTGTATATCCTTCATCGCAATTGCAATGAAACCTCCGGCCCGCCA
>JALOQW010000213.1 GCA_025459275.1 Pirellula sp. | reverse complement strand
CGCAGCCACGGGGGGGATCGTATGGAATCAAGAAGTGAGGGCTATCGAGAAAGCACCCTCGATCCATGCCAAGAATAGCCATGCCAGCCCCACACCCATCCTTGCAGAGGACTCAGTCTTTGTTCACTTCGGCACTCTCGGCACCGCAAGACTCTCAATACACGATGGCTCCATTCAGTGGCTTTGCACCGAACTGGTTTATCCACCGATGCACGGTAGCGGAGGTTCTCCAATGTTGCGCGAAGGCAAACTGGTCATCCTGTGCGATGGCAGCGAATCCCCTTTCGTCGTTGCATTGGACGCGGCGACTGGAAAGATCGCGTGGAAGACGTTGCGAAGTGAACGAGGTCCGATCAGTCACTCCTTTGGTACAGCAACCATTGCGGTGGTCGAAGGCAAATCTCAAGTCATCGCACCTGGCCCCGATCATCTCGCAGCCTACGATTTGCATACGGGTAAGGAGATCTGGAAAGTGCTCGCCAAGGGCTGGTCCGTCGTTCCACAACCCACCATCTTCGAAGATCTCATCATCTACAACCACGACTACGATAACCCAGAGCTTATCGCCGTTCGCATGGGAGGTTCCGGAGATGTGACGCAAACGCATGTCGCATGGCGTCGAGAGCGCGGAGCGCCGAGTACCCCAACTCCGGTCCTGGTCGAGGAATGGTTGTACCTTGTATCCGACAAAGGTGTCGCTTCTTGTGTTCATGCAAAAACGGGCGAACAGCGTTGGATGGAACGTCTTGGAGGAAACTACTCGGCATCCCCTGTCTTCATCAACGGACTCGTGTTGTTTATTAGCGAGGATGGTGTCGCAACCTGGATACGGCCAGGTCCCGAGTTCGAAGCGGTTCAACGCAACGAAGTCACGGGCAAGACCTTTGCAACTCCCGCATTTGACGGGCATGCCATGTACCTCAGAACCGACGAATCGCTGCTCAAGATCATGGAATGACGAATCGTGTCGAGAGAGGGGCGGTCTGACCGAATCCGTTCGCGACACGGTGACTGCGTCGCTCCAGATGGTTATCGCTCGCAGCATTCGATTAGGGCTATGCTTCATGCTGCCCAACGTGATGCCGATCATGATCGCATTCGGAAGTTTGGGGCTGTTCGGATGGCCGCTCGATATCGCGGGTATCCTGACAGCTAGCGTCGCGTTGGGCACCGCCATCGACGATACGACGCATTTCATTTGTTGGTATAGTGATGAACTGGAGAAGGGAACAAATCCATTGAAGGCTGTCGAAAACACGTTCGCGAGTTGTACTCGAGCGATGATCGATACGACGCTGATTTCGTGTGCGGCCATGTCGCCGTTCGGTCATTGGGTCGTTCTTGGCAAGTGGTCGAGGGCTCGCATTTCTCCATCGATACCGAGCTGAGAACTGTGTCATTCGCAACAAGAAGCATCGTACCGGAAATGATGGATGATCCAGCATTAGATCCAGTCGCGCATCGACAGGCGCTAGCAGGGCTCCGAAGGATTCATTGGTGGAGTGGTACTGCGAAAAGCCTTGCTTGGACACTCAGCGAAATCGCGCAGCGCAAGCAATTGGAGCACATAAGAGTCCTCGATATCGGCTGCGGTGGCGGTGATGTGACGTCTCAGATTGCGGTTTGCATGGCATCCACGATGGCCTGTGAAGTGGTCGGTTGGGACATGAGTCCAACAGCCGTTGAAACTGCAAATGCTTACCGATCGAAAGTGCAGCATGCAACCTCAGGCAGGTGCTCTGTCGATTTCCAAGTTCAAGATATCTTGACGATGCAAGCCACAGACAAGCCATCGTCCAAGGACTTCGACTTCGTCATTTGCTCCCTTTTCCTACACCATTTCCAGGATCGTGAAGCATTCGCCATCATGAAACGGATGCTCGGATTGGCGCGTCATGCGATTGTGATCGACGATCTGATTCGATCTCGATTTGGATACACGCTTGCGATACTAGGGTGTCACTTGTTGTCGCGCTCGAGAATCGTTCATTTTGATGGCCCGCAGTCGGTCCGCGCGGCATTCAAGCCGCAGGAAATCCTGGCCATGGCATCAGAAGCGGGAGCAAGAAACGGCCGGATTCGAAATCTCTGGCCTGCACGATTCCAATTCGTGGCGGAGCCACCTAAGTGAACGACTCCAAAAGTATCGACTCGACCCTCTCAATCTGTCAGGCCGCGAAAGAAACGTGGGATGTCGTTGTTCTCGGTGGCGGCATCGCCGGATCCGCGATCGGGATTCATCTTGCAAGGCGAGGCCTGTCCGTACTCATCGTCGAGTCGAAACGATTCCCCCGCGAAAAAGTATGCGGTGGTTGTCTTAACGCAAGATCTCAACATTTTCTTGAAACATTGGGCATTCTTCCAGAGCGATTGCCTACGGATGCGCCGGTGATCAAGGAACTGCATATTCGCCTCCGAAATCATGTATCGCGATGGCAGGTACCGAACATGTTGAGCGTCCGACGTTCGACACTCGATATCGCACTTCTTCACCAGGCACTGGATTCTGGAGCGCACTGCGTCATGGAAACACGCGGCCAAGTCTCTCAGCAGACCTCGCGATCTCCTCATCACCATCGCATCGATCTGATCCCTGTCGATCCATCCTGTAGCACTAAAACGGCTGTCTCCATCGATGCGAGACGCGTCGTCGTCGCTGCAGGACTGTCGCGATCTCCCCTCGCTATGGACAAGACATGGGATGTGAAAATTGCCAAGGGATCCAGAATCGGCTGCCACTGTTTGCTTGAGAGTGACGCGCAGGAACAATTCAGCATCGAAATGGATCAGGTACTGCATATGCTGGTTGGATCGTCAGGGTACATCGGTGTGTGCAGGACCGATGGTGGTTTCCTCGATCTTGCCGCTGCGCTGGATCCGGTTGCGGTTCGAGCTCACGGAGGCATCGCCCCTTGCATCCAGTCCTTGCTTGCTGAAACCGGCGTTCGACTTAGCTCGCAAATGGAACACGCATCGTGGGAAGGTACCCCTTGGTTGACACGAAGTTCATGGCCTGCCGCAAGAAACGGCATATTTCTTGTCGGGGACTCGCTGGGGTATATCGAGCCCTTTACTGGTGAAGGCATGTCTTGGGCTATGGCTGGATCCGAAGCCCTTGCCGGCATACTATTCAAGAGCGAACGTGAAGAAGAACAATGGAATGAATGGGTAGCTCGGCATCGTCGCTGGAGTCAATCCATTGCGAAGTGGGTTTCGCGACAGGCCAGACGCCCCACTTGGGCTCGAGTCCTCTTGACAGGATTGGACTGGCTACCCATGTTGCGAAAACGAATTCTCAAGAAAGCCATGCAATGAAGGCCACACTTTGTTCTCTCGGAACTGCTGTTCCGAAGTTCGCGATTGATCAGGAGGCGGCCGCGAAGATCGCTCAGGCACTGCGGCTGACGTCGCGCTGGAACCAAGCGCTTCCACAGCTTTATCGCAAGTCCGGGGTCAGGCGACGAGGATCGGTACTCCTCACTTCCGATCCAAACGATTACGAAAATTGTCAATCGTTTTTTCAGGAGCCAAGCTCCGAAAAGCCGTACGGACCATCAACGAAAGAACGGATGCTGGCGTATGCGGAGTATGCGGGGCCGCTTCTTCAAGAAGCCTGTGAGCTTGCGCAGAAACGATCCGATTTCGAGCGCCATCAAATTTCTCATTTGGTCACGGTGACGTGCACCGGTTTCGCTTCACCAGGAATTGACCACTGGATCATCCAATCGATGGGTTTGCCAACGTCTACTCAGCGCACACATATTGGCTTCATGGGATGCCATGG
Organism: Pirellula sp.; assembly: GCA_025459275.1. Classification (GTDB taxonomy): domain Bacteria; phylum Planctomycetota; class Planctomycetia; order Pirellulales; family Pirellulaceae; genus JBKCUI01. The sequence continues at coordinate 3,720 of JALOQW010000213.1, read as the reverse complement.
CATGATCAATGGACTGCGCACCGCTCGATCGATTGCATTATCGGATCCAAACGCTGTGGTCCTGGTCGGAGCAGTAGAGTTGTGCAGCTTGCATCAGCAATATACAGAGGATCCTCAACAACTGGTTGCGAACGCCCTGTTCGCCGATGGGGCGGCTGCCGCGATTGTGGCTGGATCTGCGTATCCAAGCACAGCGTCGAACGCAGCCTGGAATATCGTGAGCAGCCACTCTGTCTTGATCGGCGACTCCAACGACCAAATGGCATGGATGATCGGAGATCATGGCTTCCAGATGAGACTGTCGCCTGAGGTACCAGCCTTGATTGAGACGACCTTGGCCTCCGAAGTCGACGGGTGGTTATCGAAGATGAACATCCATCGGGACCAGATCAGCGCTTGGGCGATTCACCCTGGAGGTCCCAGGATCCTCGATGCAGTGGCATCTTCGTTGAGCCTGAACACAGAAACGGTTCAACCGTCTCGTGACGTCCTGGCCGAACACGGCAACATGTCCTCACCAACCGTGCTCTTCATTCTCGATCGCATCAACGCAGCTACCTCCGTCGCAACCTTTGAGGGTCGGAGATATTGCGTACTCATAGCATTCGGCCCCGGAATCCATGCCGAGATGATTTTGTTAAAACAGCACAATACCAAAATAAGATGAGTTCTCGAAACTTCCTAGGCTGTCGAGTGTTTCAATGGCACGCAGCTTTCAATGTCTCGAACTCACAGCGTCGAATAATGGAGTCCTAGTTTGACAAGCAGAGCCCCTTCCTCTTCTTGCGATGAAACCTCCGATACAACTGTAACGAATGCCTTACGATATCATGGCCTCGATGCAGCTCGCGCATTTGCAATGTTGCTGGGGGTCTTTTATCACCTCCCAATATCTTTCATGAACGGCAGTTTCTTTGGGGGCCAGCCGAGTCCTAAAGCCGCGATCGACCTTTGGCTGCATAGCTTTCGAATGCCCATGTTCTTTCTCATCTCTGGATTTTTCGCGAGCATGATGCTGGGAAAGTATGGGGTCCGAAAGTATCTTGTGCGGAGATGGTGGCGGATCGGTATCCCGCTACTGGTCTCGCTTGCGATGCTATTCATCTTTCGGTATTCCGTGGATGCGTTTCGCGCGTCACAAAGCCCGACGGGTTTCGGGCCGCAGGTGGGTTTTGGGCCGGCGATGGGAGGGCCTCCACCTGGTTTCGGCCCACCGCCACCTGGTTTCGGCCCACCGAATGGCGCAACACCGTTTCCTGCGCCACCGTTTCCATCACCGCCTGTCGACTTTCAAAAGCTCCCTGTGCCGCCCTCTTCTGCCTGGTCTCAAGCACTGTTTGGAGACCAATCGAAATACTTGCGGCTCGAGCATCTTTGGTTCTTGTGGTACTTGTTCGTAATGGTAACGCTCGCCCCGTTTGTAGTTTGGTTCATTGCGCGCGTCATTAGTCCGGTTCAGGGGACATTTGACCGAATCAGCCGCGGCGCTCTCCGTTGGAATGCTGCACCGATCGTACTGACTGCTATAACGTTACCTGCCTTGATCCATGCTCGTGGTTTTTTGGGTTGGTCGTTGGCGAACCCCCATGGATTCTTGGGTACCTTTCCAGATTTCATCGTCATGTACTACCCCGATTGGCCCTTTTACAGTTTCTATTTCCTGGCTGGCTGGTGGCTCTTTAGGCATAGAGATCTGCTATCGAGTATCCGAGAGAATTGGAAATGGTCGTTAGCGCTAGGTATCACCTTCTTCGCGGCCTCCTACTGGCTATCGAATCGATATTCCAACGCCACCACAGTTCCCAATTACGAGAGGATTCGGATCGGTGGTTTTTTTCTATATGGCTTGGGGACAGCGTACTCGACTTGGGGATTCCTCGGCTTTTTCCAACGGTACTTGTCTCGCCCTAGTCCGGTAGTGCGATACCTGGCTGACACGGCACTCTGGGTCTATTTGGTGCACTTGCCTTTGATCCCCTACGTGATCGGTTGGGTAGAACCGCACCGAACATCGTGGTGGGAAGCGACCGCGGGCGGGGTCGTGCTTGTCACCGCAATCAGCTTGATTCTGTACGAACTGTTCGTGCGGCCAACCCCTTTGATCTACATCTATGGCCCTGCGACGATGCCCAGCAAAGAAAATTCCACGCGGCCTCTCTCATAACAAACTAATGCACCGAAGCGATCTACACTAGTTCTCTAGTACGTCCTTCGTGCCAACCATCGAAGATTGGCCGTTCCAAGCGATAATGCATGGCGATTCCGAGATTTGATGCTGGAGCTGACGGGTTCCAAACAGAGACGGCCCCTGTCGATTTTGATTATGCTTCCGTACATCCCACTCTTCATTATCGACTCCAGCAGCGACGAGCGAGAGAAGCTACGACGCGAATCAGATGCGTCATCCTGACATGTGGCCAAATCTGAATGTTTCGTCGACAAGGGATGTTATTGCAACACAATGCGCCGAAGTGCACGCGCTAGCCATGCACGTAACCGCGAGGGGGTAATTGTTCTACTCCGCGTCTCGTCTTGGACCATAAGCCGGTTCGAGAGACAAAGGTGCCTATGCGAGTCAATGGGACTCCATCTACCTGGGAAGGAACGCGATCTAGGGCGTCCCCCGCGATCGCTAAGAGCAATTCGAAATCCTCGCCGTCCCCAAGGGCATGCTCCAACGCGGGGCGACCGGATTCCCGTGATCGTTGCTCGGCTGCTTCGCTGACCGGTATCAAGTTTAGTTCTAGCTCTGCACCACATCGACTCGCGACCGTCATGTTCAATAAGTCGATGCCAAGACCGTCGCTGATGTCAGTGGCTGCACGAACAATCCCCAGCGGATGAAGGGACTGAGCGACCGATAGTCGTGGCTCAAAGTTCAAATGCTTTCCGAGAAGACTCCCACCGAGAGATCCGGTGACGTAAATCGCATCACCCGGTTGAGCACCCCGTCGCAGCCAAGCTCCCCCTTGCGGGGCTTGTCCGATCGCGGTCATGTGCACGACGAGTGGACCGTCCCAGACGTTGGTATCTCCACCGCCGATGGCAACTTGATACCGTTCGCACGATTCACAAACCCCTTCAAAAACCTCTGACGCGATCTCGCCCGAGGATTGGCGCGGCAAGCATAGTGACAGAAAGACCGCTAGAGGTTTCGCAGCCATGCTGGCAAGGTCGCTCAGATTGACGGCCACCAGTTTATGCCCTACCGCTCGAGGTCCACACTCGGAGAGAATGAAGTGGGTTCCGTCACACAGCGAATCGGTTGTGACAACCGATTCGATAGATATGGGATCCATCAAGGCGCAATCGTCCCCAATCCCCAATCGAATCTGCGGCAGTCGGGCTGACCGCTGCTTGGCCCAAGCGATGAATCCGTGTTCCATAGTTGATTTACTCTCCAGGCCTTGGCTTGCCACTCCACCCTAATTTGGTTCGAAGGGCTTCGTAGTCGTCGTGGCCGGGGACACTGATCAGCTGGAACTGATGTTGCGCTTTCGTGATGCGAACCGAAAGATCCTTTTCCAGCAAACAGACCACTCGGCCATCGACCACGACGCTGGCGGTCGGATGCTCGGTCTGCATTTTCAAATCGAACACACGTTCTGAGGTATCGACGACCGGACGCATCGTCAACGTGTGGGGACTGATGGGGACGATCACGAAGGCATGAAGATTCCGACGAAGGATCGGACCACCGGCTGACAAATTGTGAGCCGT
>JALOQW010000212.1 GCA_025459275.1 Pirellula sp. | reverse complement strand
CCTCTTTATCACCGAGCATCACCAAGGCGCGTCTGCGAGCCGTGACACCAGGACTGCGGGCTTGGCACCACTTTTGCCAATTCTCACTTTTCCGCCAAGCCTTCCACTCCTCGGTCCCTCTTTCAGCCTTGGTCGCGAACGATTCAGCGGCAGCTTCTGCCGCCAGTCCTTTGCGGGCGATCGTGATGCACTTTTCCACCATTGGGCGGATTTCTTTCGCCTTCTCGATGGTGGTGATAATTCGGCCCGGGACTTTTGGGACGTTGGCATCCACCTCGGTTGTTTCTCGTTCCGTTAGGAAGATCGCAGAGGCGAGATTGCGGTAAAGGGCTTTGCGGTGGGAAGGGCTGCGTCCAAGCACCCGGCCTTTGCGTAAGTGTCTCATGATTGATTATGTTTCCAACAACAATTCACAGGGTCAATTTTTACTAGGGTGCACGTGACGACGAGGTCAGTTACCGCATCGATGAAGGGATTCGCATCCCAAGATGCAATCCGATCGAAGTGAGCTTCTCGCGCACTTCACTCAATGTCGTCTCGCCGAAATTTCTTACTTCGAGCAGTTGGTCTTCGGTCCGTTGCACAAGATCTCGGACGTATCGAATCCCTTCGCTTTCAAGGCAGTTATTCGCTCGCACGGAAAGACGGAGGTCATTGACGAGCATATTCAACTTGGCCTCGAGTTGGGCTTCGGCGCTGCCGGGGCCACCACGAGCGACCGCATGGACTTGGCGTCCCAATTCGTTGGATTGAACAAATGGGTTCAAGTGCTTTCGAAGGATCTTGGCACCTTCGACCATCGCCAACTCAGGATGGAGGGACCCATCCGTCCAAATCTCAATGATCAATCGATCGTAGTTCGTCTTTTGTCCGACGCGTGTCTCTTCGACCGTGTAGCGAACACGAACGACTGGGCTGTAAACGGCGTCGACAGGAATAATGCCGATCTCATGATCGCCCGAGCTGTGCTCTGACGCAGCGACATACCCTCGCCCGTTCTCGACGACCATCTCCATCATGAATTCGGCATCGCCGGTCAACGTCGCGATCACATGGTCTTTGTTAATGATTTCCACATCGGCATCGGTTTGAACATCCGCGCCGGTAACAGGCCCCGCCTTGCTCCGCGCCACGGTGAGCACTCGCGTGTTCTCACTGTGGTTCTTCACGACCAACGCCTTTACGTTCAGGACGATCTCGGTCACGTCCTCGAGGACGTTGGGGATCGAACTGAACTCGTGCTGAGCGCCCCGGATCTTGATCTGAGTGATCGCACTCCCTTCCAAGCTCGACAGCAGAACACGACGCAGGCTATTGCCAATCGTGGCTCCGAAACCTCGTTCGAACGGCTCAGCCGTGAATTTGCCGTAGGTTGGAGACAGGGTCGATCGTTCGACACTTACCTGACTTGGAAGCTCTAAACCCCGCCAGCGAACATGCATTTGTATTTACTCCTAGTACATTCTTCCCAAACCATCCCCGATTCGCACAACCGACCGCTGTGCCGTTTACACACGCCGACGCTTTCGCGGACGGCAGCCATTGTGTGGGATTGGAGTAGTGTCTTCAATTTGCTTTACGGTGATCCCTGCAGCCTGAAGAGCAGTAATCGCCGATTCTCGCCCGGAGCCAGGCCCTTTGACTCGGACTTCGATTTCCTTGACCCCGAACTTGGCTGCCTTCTCGGCTGCTTGCTGAGCAGCACTTTGTCCGGCAAACGGAGTGCTCTTCCGAGAACCCTTAAATCCACATGTGCCAGCACTCGCCCAGCACAGCGTATCACCTCGGGTATCGGTAATGGTCACCTGAGTGTTGTTGAACGTCGCCTTGATGAAGGCGATCGCCGACGTCACGTTGCGGCGAACTTTACGCCGCTTGTTGGATGCATCCTTGTTCGTCTGTTGCTTTGCCACAGTTAGGTTCTGAATTCAATCGAAAGGAAAGTTGGATTACCAGGGAACAGAAAGGCCACCAAGGACTATCGCAAGTCCTTGACCCCCTTCTTGCCGGCCACCGTCTTGCGGGGACCTTTACGGGTTCGAGCATTGGTTCGGGTGCGCTGACCACGTACTGGCAAGCTTTGCTTGTGACGCATCCCGCGGTAGCACTTGATTTCTCGCAATCGATGGATCGATTGGCCAATCTGACGTCGCAGGGGCCCTTCGACCGTGTAGTCCCGCTCCAGAAGACTGGCGAGGCGGCTGAGTTCGTCCTCATCCAACTCTCTAGCCTTCTTGGTCGGGCTAATCTTCGTCTTTACACAAGCCTCCCGAGCAATGGCTGGACCAACGCCGTAAAGATACTGAAGCGAATACACGACCTGCTTGTCGTTTGGAATGTCAACACCTAGAAGACGCGGCATACGTGCCTACTCCTAAACCTTTGCCCGTAAAGGGTTTAAATAGGGAAAACCATCAACTGCCCGCAGCCAACCCCGCGTGGTACCGCTCAAGGTTGTTCTGCGAAGCCCAAAAGTGTACTCGCAGAAGTCCAGTTCCTGCAAGGGTTAATTGACGTCATTGGCATGCATTTTTCAGCATGCTCCCCAGGATGGGGTGGCAACTCGAACTCGCTACCAAATCCGGACCCGATCCTCGGGTGCCAAATACATCGCGTCCCCGGACTGGATTCCAAATGCGTCATAGAAGCTATCGAGGTTGGAAACAATCCCGTTGCACCGATAGGCGCTGGGGGAATGGGGGTCGGTCTTGATCCGCTTTCGCATCTCTTCCTCCCGATACTTGCGGCGCCACACTTGGGCCCAGCCCACGAAAAAACGCTGTGGCCCAGTGAAGCCATCGATCATCGGGGCCGGTTTTCCGTCGAGAGACAATTGGTAGGCGGTGTAGGCGACGCTCAACCCACCCAAATCCCCGATGTTTTCGCCGAGCGTGAACTTTCCGCTCAGATTCATCCCAGGTAGCGGTTCATATGCATCGTACTGTGCGACCAATCGGTTCGCTCGCTTCTCAAACTCGGTGCGGTCATTTTCCGTCCACCAATTCCGCAGATTGCCTTTGCCGTCGAAGCGGCTCCCTGAATCATCAAAGCCGTGGCTGATTTCGTGACCGATCACCGCACCAATCGCACCGTAATTGACCGCATCATCCGCCTCGAGATTGAAGAAAGGAGGCTGTAGAATCGCCGCTGGAAAAACGATCTCGTTCATCAATGGGTTGTAATACGCATTAACCGTTTGCGGGGGCATGTACCATTCCGTCCGGTCGATCGGTTTTCCAAGTTTATTCAATGCGTACTGATGTTCGAATTCAGCCAGCCGCATCAGGTTCCCGACAATGTCGTTCGCATCCATCTGAACCGAAGAGTAGTCCTTCCATCGATCCGGGTATCCGATCTTTGGGGTGAACTCGGCGAGCTTTTGCTTGGCTTGAGCCTTGGTGCCACTCCCCATCCACTCCAACTGCTCAATCCGCTGCTCGAAAGCCTTGAGTAGATTGGCGACCAATTCATTCATTCGTTCTTTCGCGCGGGGCGAGAAGTGTCGCTCGACATAGAGTTGACCTACGGGCATTCCAAGTCGCGCATTGCAAGCATCCACTCCTCGTCGCCAAAGCGGTTCCTGTTCGGTAACCCCACTCAAGACCGTTTCATGAAACGCGAAATGCATTTTTTCCAATGTCTCGGACAAGACGGGCGCATACGTATCAACGGTCTTGAACGCAAGATACGCTTGAATCGTGGGGATCGATTCATCCGCGATGATCTTCTGAGCGCTCTCGAAAAAGCTCGGCTGTCCTACGATCAACTCGTCTTGCGAGGACAGCCCCGTTGCCTCCGCATAAGCCTTCCAAGCCAAGCCAGGGTTCTTTCCCGCGAAGTCATTCACGGAGATTTTGTTGTATGACTTGACCGGATCTCGAAGCATGACCTTGTCCCACTGGGCTTCGGCCAAGCGTGTTTCCAAGTCGACGATCTTAGCAGCGTTTTGCTCCGCATCGGTCCAGCCGATGGTGTTGAGCATGTCGCGCACATATCGGAAAAAGGCAGCGCGAATCGAAGCCGAAGCTTCGCTCTCCTCCGAATAGTAGTCCCGATCCGGCAGCGTCGTTCCGTCCTGCGAGACGTAAACCGCGTATTGATCCGAACGTTTGGCATCTGGTTCGATCATCGTGCCAAAAAAACTCGGGATTCCGCGGCGAGAAAGCCGTCCCGACAACGCCATAGCATCGGAGTGATCCTTTAGCTGACGAATATCGTCGATAAGTCCTTGGATTGGCTTGATTCCAGCTTCATTACGAGTTTCGACGTCCACATACGAGCGGTAGAAGTCTCCGACTTGACGCTCAATGGGAGATGGCGAACGACTCGTGCTGGCGTCATCGATGATCTTTCGAATCGACTCTTTGGTTTGAATGTCGAGGATCGTAAATGACCCGTAATTCGACTGGTCATCCGGGATCTCTGTTTCTTCGAGCCATCGGTCATTGACATAACGAAAGAAATCTTCGCCGGGCCGAATCTGAGAACTAAAGAACTCCCGCTCCACACCGGATTGGTTGAGAGCCTTCGCGTCTTGTGCATGAACAAGCGAGCATTCACTCGCCGTGAAACTAAGGCCGGCAACAATTCCCAAGCCAATGAGGATCGGGGACCATTTCGCAATCGAAGACATCAACGGAACTCCTAACCGTCTACGAGGATGAATGGAGGTTCGAACTTCTACGTTCCAGTTGAAGACTACCGGGCCGCTTTGTAAATAGCCATCGCCCACAATCCGCAAGGTAACGCAATCAAGAGGTATCGCGTTATCTGCTCGAGCCAGTGCAACCGAGGGCTAATCGGCGAGTTGGTCGGCATACGAACGTTATCCTCATGGGACTGAAGGATTTCAACATAGCGATCGATCACTTCTTGCGAATATCCCGCTCGCTTCAAAGGGGCGACCACGCGACGCTCTGCATCCGCTGCCACTTCCTCCAAGATTCCAAAGGCCAGTATTCCGTAATCGGGATCGGCAAGGTGCCAGACACCATTGGCATAGACCTCCAAAACGACGTGCCCACCAAGTCCAACAATCCGGGTCGGAAGTCGCGACTCGCGCAGCAATGATTGCAATACAGCAACCCGTTCGGAGCAGTCTCCCGCCCCTCGCTCCAAGATGCGGTCAGCAAACTGCGACCGAAGAAGCGGGGGGTACATCTGCCCTAAAGACCACTGGATCCAGTTTTCCCACGGGGATACATGGCAATCGACCCGATGCTCCGTCAGGGAATGAACCAATCGACAGGCGCGATACAGCGGATAACTCGCAGCCCCATGGAAATCTTCCGCAAAGGAACGTAAGGCTGCTCTACGGAAAGCTCCCTCGGAAGATGTACAAAGCCAAGGCAGCATTCCACCAATCGATGCGAGAACGGCTAGGGAAATGAAGGAAGCCTGGGAAATCCACTGCCGGTTCAGCGAGGATCGTTTCGGCAGATGCTGACGATCCACTTCACCGAACATCGCACCGACCAACCATCGTACCCACCGTCTCCCGCTCATTGCGTCGGTGGCAGGTCGAAATCCAAGGGCGATCCTCGCGCGAAGAATTATGGTAGCTATTGCTTGATTGCAACACCCCCACGCATCTACACTATCGCCTAGCCATTCCCCCAAGACACAGCGCGGAGGTATGGTTAGAGCCGCTCGTAAGCCACCAACTTTCGAGCGGTTCGCTTTTTATAGGTTCCGTTAGTGATACTACCAACACAACCCAACTGGAATAGTTTCGCCAGCGGTCCTCAGAAAATCTTCGACGGACGCGCGCGAAATCGCGTCAATGTGTCGCACCTGAGCACATGAGACCGCACTCCGATCGGTACGGTATGGGTCGTGCAAAGCCGTCTTGGTTCTTGCTCCGAAACGGGTCATAATGTGCAACCTCTTCGCTGCGCCATGAAGCACCGTACGGAAGTCCCTACTGGCTTGCGGGAGATTGCAATTTTATCGGGATGGCTTGTCGCATGGATGCGCGTTGGACGCAACAGTTCGAAGACTTTGGTGCGGATCCGCTTCTCGCTCATGCTTCATTGAGCACTCTTCGGGCACCCTTGCGGCGAATTGACGGGATTGGGGAGAGTCCGACTCGAATTCGAGAACAGCTCCGCACACAAGTCGCATCGATGACGCCTCGTTGTCCGGGTGTTTACGGAATGATCGATGCCTTGGGGCGATTGGTCTATGTTGGTAAATCCAAGTCGCTTCGAAACCGTTTGCTGAGTTACTTTCTTCCTGGTAGCCGAGACGAGAAAGCCGGGAAGATCGTCGAGATGGCGCGAAGCATTGTTTGGGAGTCGCAACCCAGTGAATTCGCGGCCTTGCTACGAGAGCAATACTTGATTCGCACCTGGCAGCCGACACTCAATGTCGTAGGGATGCCAAATCGACGCCAGGCTGCATACTTGTGTTTAGGCAGAGGCCCTGCCGAACAGCTCTACATCTCCCGCCAGTTTGATCCTGTTGCGAGCGCATGCCAGGGACCATTCTTCGGCTCGGGCCAACTGCAGCGAGCGGTCGAGATCCTTAACCGCCATTTCAAGTTAAGGGACTGCAGCCAGAAGACGACGACGCGACTGACCGATCAACTGACATTATTTGTCATCGAGGCCCGCGCAGGATGCTTGCGCGCCGAACTAGGCACCTGCATTGCACCCTGCCTCCCGAACGCTTCGCGCGCGAAGTACGTTGCGCAAGAAAAGACCGCTCGTTTATTCTTGTCCGGCGAGCCAACCGATATCGTCGCACGCCTGGAAACCGAGATGTGCCGCGCAGCTGCCGGCCAACATTTCGAACGGGCCGCTCGCTTGCGAGAAGACATGCGTATCATGAAATGGTTGATAGGAAAACTCGCACAGCATCGCAAAGCTCGCGAGAGCGCCCCTCAAATCTACTGGCAAACCAGCGATGTATCGGAACAAGTCGATGCGCCGAAGACTAGCTCGCCTGGGATCTTGTACTTGATGCGACATGGTGGTGTCGAGTTTGCCGTCGCCTGTCCGTCGACCGAACGTGAATGGCGAAGTTGTCGCAAGGCGATTTCGGATTGGTATCGATCCAAGAAGGAGTTTCGGTCCGAATACTTGCGTAGCTCGGACTCGCTTGGTCTTGTGGCAACGTGGTTCCAAAAGAATCCAGCGAGCCGAAAGCGAGTGATCACCCTTTCATCGGTTGATGAAATCCCCAAGACGTGGAAAGATACAAGTACGAAGTGGATGGGGGCCACGCGTCAACGGTCCTGACCACAATGCGCCCTATCAAGCCAACCACCCTAAGAATGGTCTTGGAAACGTCGCAAGTCGGAGTCTTTGCCAACCAGCAGCAACATCTGGTCTTCCGACAACCGGAACTCGGCATCCGGGAACATCGTCAGCTTTCCACTCATGACGTCCTTCACGCCCACTACCCATAGCCCAAAGCGCTTCTTGAGATCGGTTTCGAGCAACTTCCGACCAGACATCGATTGCGGCATCGCGATTTCGACAAATCGTTAATCGGAGTCGATGGCGAGAAACTCCAGGACGTTGGGCCACGTCAGACGATCGGCCA
>JALOQW010000211.1 GCA_025459275.1 Pirellula sp. | reverse complement strand
AGCAGCCCCTGTTGTTGCAGCCGAATCGTGTGCAGGATCTCGTTGTTCCAAAACACATCGCACTTCGGGTTAGCGCTTTCTTGTTCGATGCGCGTTACCAGTCCAAGCGTCTTCGAGGCTTCCACATCGAATTGACGCACAACCTCGGTCCCTTTGCCATCTCGTTCGTACGCATCGAGTATCGGTGACGCGTACTCCCGATCTGCGGCACAATAGAGGACAACCGAATCCTCGCGACGTGGCACGCAGCCCATACCGGAGCATATCAGCAAACCAACAACCCACAGGATTACTCGAGGGACGGAGTCTCCGCGACCTCGGTCAACGGCCCCATCTGAAACAGATCTTCGACTTGAAGCAACTCTCCGAGATCGACGACGCTTTGCCATTGAGATTGAAGGATATCGAGGTATTGGGTCAACACCGAAGCCAGTGTTTGCTGAGCGACAATCACATCATTAAAGCTTACACCGTTCGGATCGGCCAGATAGCGCTGGTAGACTCCACGGTAGGCACGAACCTGATCCCTCAAGGCATCTGTCTTAAAAGAATCTGCCAATTCGCGATTCGCCTGATAAACTCCGTAGGTTTTTGCCAGATCGGCAACCAGATTCAATCGAACCACTCCGACCTGTTGGCCAGCCTTGACGAGATCAGCCCGCGTTGCGACACGGTTACCCTGATTTCGATTGAAGACAGGGACGTCACCGCCGAGGAGCAGATTGTAGGTATTGGTCTCCGGCTCAAACGTGAAGTCGCGTTGCACGACAAGTTCGACGTCCAGGTTTGGGATCGGCATCCGATCGGCCAAGGTCACGAGTGTCTGTTGTTTGCGTACAAGATTCTGCGCCATTTGAATATCGGTGTGAATGGCCGTCATGCGCTCGTAAGCCGCTTCGTACGTGAGCGATGGAACCGCGCAATCGATGCGACCTTCGATCGATGTCACATCGAGGTCGGGAACCCCAACGGCTGCAGCGAGGGTGCGCCAAGCAGCGATGGCGTCCTGTTGCGCACGAACGAGCGTCGCTCGGGCTTGTGTGGTAAGGACACGAAGCTGAAGGGGCTCATACGGTGCCGCTTCTCCAGCAGCGACCAGTTCGACTTGCGCGTTGTAGGCGCGACTTGCCAGGTCGAGGAGCGCATTGGCCAATCGCACCCTTTCTCGCGATGCGAGGACTTGAAAATACGCTCGACGGATGTCTGAAGTTACTTGCACCCAGACTTTTCGCTGTTCGATGACCGCGTTTGCATAATCAACGGCTGCAGCCTCGGCAGCGAGACCGAGCTTTCGTGCGGTCACGATCGTTTGAGTCAGGTACGCTCCTTGGTATCCCCCGGTATTCGCGGTGTTGACCGTGTCGGCTTGAAAGCCGACCTTGGGATTCGGTGGAAGACCTGCCTGAATCATTAAACCTCGTGCGACTTCGACGGAGGCCGCTGCAGCTCGCAAGCTCGGGTGATTGCCATGCGCTAACTGATGCAACGACTCGAGCCCTACTCGTGGATCCATCGATTCTGGCATAGCTTGTTGATTAGGCTCGGCCGGTTGCACTTCCGGAAACAAACCCTTGATCGCTTTCCGTTGCTCCGCAGCATCGAGATCACGGAGGCTCGGAACTATCAATGGCTCCGTATCGGCGCCGGGAAGTTCCGGGGGAAGCCGCAATGGACCTTGATCCTCCCCTTCTTGGTTCACTTGCTGGAACGAAGCCAACGTCAAAGGTGGTATCGCATCCGCGATCGTTGCATCGTTTTGTTCCGTTCTGGCTTGCGCGTTCGATCCTTCAGATGCACCGCAATTCTCCCAATATCCAGGCGCGGTACTGTCTGCTGAGCTAGGTACGCAATGAAAAGTTCGGAACGGATAAGCCTTGGGGGACTTGCAGCCAGAAGTCAGCGTGACCCCAATCAAGCCCAACCAGGCGAGAGAGTGCATCCCTGCACGATATGGAATCATTAGGTATACCGTGTCCTGGTACTCCGCTTTTCGGATTCGACCTCCCTGTCTCTCTCCGTTAAGCCTTTCCCTAGCCATCGACGCTTCCGCCCTGGGATACGCACTCAGAGTCTTCCCCGCGTTAACTTGGGCATGAACAGCGCATGTGGCACAATCCATTTCTCTTCCACAGTCTCTCTTTGCCTGGAAAGCTGGGCAAAATGCGGTTGCTTTATCGAGCTTAACGAAAGTGCTTACGGTAGCGGCGATTCCGATTCGATAAACCTTACCGAGAACGCACTTCAACGATCGGAAACCCAGCATATGCGTCGAACATGGTTGTCTATAGCATTGGTGGCTTCCTCCATTTCCATGGGTAGCGACCACCTTCAAGCCCAATCCCCACGTTGCGATGCTCCCCACTCTCCACATGCGTCCTGCACGGAGTGTCGGGACAATTCCGGTGTATACATTCCGTCACTTCAGTTCCTCGTCGTCGATCGCTTGTCCGCAGCAGGCGATCGCCTCGAACGGTCGTTCAAATCCGCTCCGTCGCGGATCCCTGTACGTACCTGCAAACCGAAGCCCGTAACGGCTCGCCGTGAAGCCAGCTGCGGCATCGAGCGACTAACCGCTCATCCTTCTCATTGCGATCAACTTGCCGCGAAAGGCAAGATCAGAGACCGATCGCCAAACAGCGGCTCCATCTCCGACGTCAGCGAAAATTCCGCTACACCGCTAATGCCACCGGCTCCATCGGCAATGCCACCGGCTCCATCGACAGTGCCACCGACTTCATCGGCCGTGTCACCAGCCCCGTTCAGTCCACCCAAGCTGCTCCCGACTCCCGTTTCGACCAGCAATCCACCTGCCGAGTCTAAACAAGTCGATGAACCGAAGTTGACAGACATCCCCGGGCTCTCTGCTTTGCCAGAGGTCCCCTCGACGTTACCCTCTAATCCATCAACGCAAGAGAGTGGTGGGCTGCCTCGTGTTGAAAATGTCCCGATCCCTGCACCACCTGAGCAGCCGTTGCCCGATATCTTGGTGGATCCCTTCATCGAAGATGTCGGTCATTGGCGTAGCAACGGCAATCGAGGTGTCGTCCAGACCAGCGCGACTCGTCCTGTTCCCATCAACCCTCTCCGTGGAACCGAAGGTTCTGCGGGGCAAGCGGTCGATGCATCGGATCTGCCGACCATCCGAAGCAGTGAGCCCAAGCGATTGACTCCGCGACAAAAAGATGTGAGCGAATCCGCCCCCTCGCCCGGGAACACCTCGCGAACCATAGTGCTCAGATCGTTCGATAGCGAAGCAAAGAAATAAAGGACCGGTGAGCGGTGTAGGGAACCTCACTGTTTCCAACGCCGAAGGCTAACGTCCTCCGCTCACCAACACCCTTTAACGACCCGCGATGGCACTCAGCACAATCAGGCCGATCACGAGGCAATTCAATGCCAGCGCTATCCCGGCCAGCCACATGCCGATGAGCGTCAGGCTCCTCTCTTTCGGGGCCGATTCCCCCCTCCCAATGTTGGCCAAATCATTTCGGCCAACGAACAGCGCTGCGATCGCGACCGGGATGGTTCCAATCCAGGTAAAGCACAGAAACCAGCTCAGGATGCCAAGAATCAAAACCACCGTACCTTGGCTTCTCTTGGGGTAGTGAATCCGACCATCCGAGGTGTCGGGAATGGCCCCGAACGTCACGGTGTTGTTGGGCTTTGGAGAGGCTGCGAACGGAGATGGAGCAGGCTGGGCACCGCTGGACCGAGATGGTATCCAGTCCAAAAAGGGAATCCACTCCGTCTGATTCTCTGCACGAACGAAACACGCAGCGTTCAACCGACCTTCGAGTCCCCATTGCACGATGACCTCCTTGTCGACGGGCCCATACTCGGCACCGGTTGGAATCCGTGCGAACCAACGCAGCACTGGCTGCTGTCCTGTCGAGGCGACCGGAAGATCGATCTCCCCCGTAGGAACGACGTTCGGAAACGGGACTCGATAAACGGTGTGGCATATAGGGCATTGCGCATCGGATCCTGCATGCTGATCGGCAACACGCAGCGTTCGTCCGCAACCGGTGCAAACTGACTCAATGGGCATCGCGCTAATGGACCTCAAGCCACCGGATGTTTGTCGGGGTGAAGGTATACGAATGACTTCCCGAGTCGACCACCGTAATTGCCGGCAGAGATTCGAACGATGCCAGGCACGGGCAGCGCCGCTTCGATGGCTGCATACGTAGCATCAGCCACATCCTGAAGTGAGGCACCATTGATGATGATCTCCATGATCGACTGGACTCCTTCAGGGACTCGCGATGCTGCACCGAGCTTTTCTCGCAATGTGGGGCAGTATTCCGCGTACGTGCTCGCGATCAAGAACTTGTAGCTGCTACCGGCCTTGCTGGCACTGGCCGCAACGCCACCTGGAAACGTCGTGATCACGTTCGGAGCCGCGTTCGCGGCCTGGGCTGCTCGGTCGGCGGCTTCGATGGCTGCGTCTTCGCTGGTTCCTAGAAACCAAAGATTCCCGCCCATGATCCCGTCAGCGTATCCGAATCGTCGACTAAGAAAGAACTCGCCTCCTAAAGTCGGAATCGTCCATCCCTTCTGTCCGAACATCTCGCTTCGAAACTGATGTCCATCACCGAAGAACGCGATTTTGCGACCCAGCTTGAAGTACGGATCGCTGTCCAGCGCATTGAAGCAGCGTGTGGTCGGACAGGTGAGAACGTTTTGCGATAATCGCGCCAACAGAACACGCTCCAAATGCTCTACGCGATCCTTGCGGAACCGAGGTACATGAAACTGGAGCAGAGCCCCGATCCGACCGTCCGGAGTTTCTTGCCCCTTCGATTTGCCATCGAGAATCTGTTCGATCCCAGCTTCACAATCGCATAGGATGGTACTCGATGCATGCCCCGTCGCCTTCTCGCATGCTGCAAGCAACCATTTGCGATCGCGAGCTGTCACCAGCACTCTCGCATAAAGACTGCGGAAGGCTTCGGCATAAGTATCCTCGACCAGTGATTGCCAATCCGCGCGTGTCCATGGTTGGTTTGTTTCGGATTGCATTATTGACGCCCACGACCTGGGTAGACGGCGTCTTCCGTTACAATCTTGTCCATGAACACATCATGCTCATCCATCGGAATGGCTTCGAACATCTGACATTCAAAGGCGAGAGCTATCAGCGGTGTGTCGAGTCGAGCATGTTCCAGCAACTTGTCGTAGTAACCTTTGCCGTGCCCCGTTCTGCCTCCGGTCCGATCAAAGGCAACTCCAGGGACCATGATCAAATCAAGGTCTTCCGGTTGCAGTCGTTTGCTGGCCACGGATCGCAGTTCGTTCTTCGGTTCCAGGATGCGATACATCCCAAGCTCAAGTTCGTCCATCGACTCCAGCCAAAACAACTCGAGCTCACCGTCGACGCAGTAGGGGACCACGATCCGTTTGCCGGTTTCAAGTGCTTGTGGCAACGCTTGTCGCGTGCGGACTTCGTCGCGGACATCCACGTAGAACATCACCGTCTTGGCCGCCCGGTACTCGGGCAATGTAAGAAACCTGGCTAAGATGGCATCCGAAACCGTGTCCTTGTCCGGTTGGTTCTTGCGGTTCTCGTGGGCCTGCTTGCGGATCGCTGCCTTGCGTTCGTGAAATTCGGAGACGGGAGCTTCGGACATAATAGGGAAATTGTAGGAACGGAACGGGTTAGACTGCATACCAAAAACGCAATCGTACCAAGGCCCCCTCGATTTGTCATGCAGCGAAGGCTTGCCGATGGCCCGCTTGCTCCGTACAGTTGTTGAGCAGTTGAGATCCGGCGGGGAAAATGACCCTCGGACTATCCTGCGTATCTGTTGCATGACGCATAACCCAGCCCTGGGGATCGAGCTCGCACTTGTTGCCGCGCGGATCTCAGCTGGTTCTCGGAATCGAATCCTGGTCGCTACCACCCCGATTTGCGTCACGTCGAGATCGAACACGCGAGAAGTTAACGGTTAGGGAAGTTGGTCCGAGCATTTCTTGCAGGCCTTTTTTGACCGTCTCAATCGGTGTTTTATACTCGCATATCCGTTCGAGTGTCCGCCTCATGCAACCCTTGGTGCGCTGCAGCATGCTTCCGTCCCTTCGAACTATTACCTGTTGTCTCTTCGCCCTTGCTATCGGTGTTGTCGGCGCAATCCCTGCGACCGGTCAAGGCATGCCGCTGGAATCCGGGACGGAGGTACGGGAAGACGTTTCCGTTCTTCAAGTCGGACGCCAATTGGAATCCGAGCATCGCTGGCACGAAGCCATCCAATACTATGAGAAGGCGATCAAGCGGGATGCTGGCAACCGACAAATCAGTGAACGCCTACAAGTCGCTCGTGTTCATTTCGATGTGGTGCGACGTTACAGTGATCGCAGCTTCATTGACACAGTCAAACGATCCAACCCTGCGGATGCTCTTGATGTTTACGGTGAAGTTCTCGCCAAACTCGAAGCCTATTATGTCGAACCGATCGACTACGCCAAGTTGGCGCTGTTCGGAACCGCTTGCCTGGAAGTCGCGTTGACCGAGCCGGACTTCGTCAATGCATACTTGCCCAACGCCCGGCGCGAGAACCTCGAGGCATTTCGTCAGAAGATTCATCAGTCGGTAATCGGTCGACGCATTGCATCCAGCAATGATCTTCGATCGGTCGCATCCAACATCGCTGCTCAAGCCCAAAGCCAGATCGGCCTGCCTCCATCAGCAACCCTCTATGAATTCGTGGCAGGTGCGGTCTGCATGCTCGATCCTTATTCCGCATTTCTGACGCCTGGTGAGTATCGAGAAATCATGTCCCAGATCGAGGGGAACTTGATTGGTCTCGGAGTCGAACTCTGGGCCGAAGGGTCCGAGCTTCGTATCGTTGATGTATTCAAAGGCAGCCCAGCCTACGACGCAGGTCTGCAAGCCGGCCATTACATCCTTGAAGTGGACGGCAACTCGGTTCTTCAAGTAGGAGCCAAGAAAGCCGCCGACATGTTGCGAGGTCCAGAAGGAAGTCGCGTTCAGCTCGTCATCTCGAACGGGGGTGATCAGTCGGTTGCCTTGGAAATCGTCCGCAAGCGCGTCGAGATACCAAGCGTCTCCATCGCGGAAATGCGAGAAGATGGCGTCGGGTACGTACGCATTACCAACTTCCAAAAGACCACTGTGAACGAAGTCAGCCGAGCCATGTTTCAACTCTCGAGAGAAGGCATGAAGTCTCTCGTCATTGATCTTCGCCGAAACCCCGGCGGCTTGCTTGAGTCCGCAGTCGAACTCGCTGACGAGTTTCTCCCCAACGGCGGTATCGTCTCTACGCGAGGTCGCAATGGGGATGAGAACAAAAATTATGCAGCCAAACTTCAAGGCACTTGGGACATTCCGTTGGTCGTCTTGATCGATGGTGATAGCGCAAGTGCAAGCGAGATTTTCGCGGGTGCCATTCGCGATCACAACCGCGGTTACGTTGTCGGACAAGTCTCCTATGGCAAAGGAAGTGTCCAAGGGGTCTTCCACAACGATCGCGGAAACGGGGGACTCCGATTGACCGTATCGAAGTTCTATTCCCCGAGCGGTATGGCCATCAGCGCCAAGGGA
>JALOQW010000210.1 GCA_025459275.1 Pirellula sp. | reverse complement strand
GAGATCGAGCTGTTATCGGCGACCGTGATCGAATCGGTAGGAGTCGAGGCCAAGCTTTCGTTGCCGTTGGCATCCACGTAAACAATGCGATAGTTGTAGGTGCCCGCCGCAAGGCTTCCACCCGCAACACTCGTCAAGACGACGATCGTGGAAGGAGGTGATGCAACATCGAGAATCCCACCCCCAGGTGTACCCGCAACGACGAGGTTTTCACCAAGGACATAGGGGATGTCGATTTCGTTGAATCGAGCAGCTACAGTGATGGTTTCCAGTGTTTCGGCCGCGCCGGTACGTGTCTTTACAAACAATCCATTGATCGTGTTGTCCACGACTCGATTCCCGCGAATGTCGGGACCAATTCTCTCATAGTCCGGAACGAATCCGCCACCCGCTTGCGAGCGAGGGTCGCGGTAGTCATCTTCCTTGAAACTGTTGGGTGTCGCACTCATTGCGGCGTCCGCACTTCGGGTCACCAAGCTGTTCGCAATGGTTGGACGCGAGTCGACAATGTTGATGGGTGTAATCACCTGCGAAACACCATCCGCAAGGATCTGGCCTCCACCAAATCGAATGTCCGAGTGGATAACCGCGTTCAGGAACAAGCCTGCACGCTCTTTGTCCGTACGGGTTTCATCGCTACCGTCTATCCGATTGCGGAAATCGATTCCGCCCCAATCTCCGGGGGCAGCAGCGGGTGGGGTGAGATCCGGGTTGACGCCCACGCCAACCCTATCATGAAGGGATGTGACGATGACCTTGCTATCGGGAACGCCGAGCAACTGCAGGGTCCCACCACTGCGATTGACGCTGACAGTGGAGCTGCCAACACTGATACGTGATCGTCCCATCTTGATGATGGCCCCGGCATCAATCATCACATTGACATTTCTTGGAACGTCAAAGGATGCGCCATCGGCCATCGGTTGACCGAATCGATTGAAGCCAATTTCGTAAGCCCGATTCTGAGAGTTGCCAAGAATCCGGACCGATACAATTCTCTTGCCAGTCGGATCCTGGGCAGCAATATTGCCTGCCTGCGTCAGGGCCGCACTGATCGTGTTGATTGGGGCTGCTAATGTACCATTACCACCATTGGCGGCCGCCTTGTCTACCCACAGGGTGACAGCGCCGGTTACAGTGGCCGGAGCCGTCGGGCGGGTTGGAACAAACCAGTAGTTGAAGACCCCTCCAGGTCGTCCATCACCATCGCCATCCAAGGCCGTTGGGAGACCATTGGCATCCACCAAGGAGGATGCTGCAGGGGGACGGTAATCAATTCGAAGATCGTATCGTCCTTCCGATCGGCCACCCAGACCTGAGTCGGCAATCGATGGATCGTAAGACGTGTTGCCCTTGGCGCTCACGCCGATCATGTACTCGCCACCCGTGACGAATTCCAACTCAATTCGCGGATCCTTGCTGAAGTAGTCGTCGTTGGCGGACAACTCAACCCATCGCGGCGCGGAACTGGTCCCATCGTTGCGGTATAGTCGCAGCGCAGCATCGAGCAGGCTGGAATCCGTTTGTCGTTCAGCGGCCACTTGAATCGTCAGCTTGCCCCCTTCTGCGGGTAGCGTGAAGCGATACAAATCGATATCGCGCCCCTCCGGCCGGAACAGGAACTGTCCATGAATGATGTCGGCGTTTCCTGGGAAAACGTTTTCAATTTCAGGATCGGTAATCGGGCTGTTGTTTTGGATCGTGGGCTGAGGAAGCTCGTCCGCGTTGCCGAGGCCAAGCAAGACACCAATGCCACGCATGAACGATCGGAACAACTCGCTTCCGAAAACGTTGTCCGATGAAGTATTAAAGTCTTGGCTATCAATGATGACCGCCGACTGACTTGGGTTCGACAACAATGGACCAGCGGCGTACGTCAGACCGCCTGGTCGGTTGGATTCAACGGGTGTTAAGGCGGTTGCGGGATCGATGGCTTGCATGTCACCCACCGCAATCGTAAACCCTTGATTGTCGCTCTCGACAAACCGAGCACCAAAATATCGCTCGTAGAGCGATATCACTTGCCGAACCATCACCTTCTGAGTGTCGGTAATCGCGTTCAACTGTACCGATTGATTTGCAGTGCCAAGCGTGCTGGCGAAGTTATATGTCACGACTTCGATGCCATCCGTATCCACACGCGTGATGTGTTGTTGGTAACGGCTGTTTCGGTTGCTCGGCTCGTCATTGGCTCCGGGGTAATCGAGCACATACGGGGTCGTGTTTCGAATCTCCGAGGAAACCACTGCGGATTTCGCGCCTGCACCGGCGAGCCAGCCTCCGCCCAAGTCGAACGCGGAGTCGAATCGATCTCCCGGATCCGTAGATCCTGTCGCGATATTGGCAACCGACGTATTCACGGCTGCATCATCATTTCCAATCCTCAATCGCAGAGCCGACAATGCCAACGGACCAGCCGCAGGATTCGCTGGGTCGACTAGCTCATCCAAATTTCGGTCGAAGGACAATGCCACGCGATTCAAGTTGGCATCGTAATTTACCGACGTGGGTCGGAAGATAACATCATCGCCACCAAAAAGAGTGTCGGCAGTATGCACGAGCTGGTAGTACAACGGCTTAACCGCTTCGACTGCATTGAGCTTGTCACCATTGAAGTAAACATAGATCACGTTGCGCAATTGTTGGCGGGTTCCATTAGTCGTCACAACCGGCTGTGGAACCACTGCTTGAACTGTGGGGCCAAGATCCAAATCGAAACGTACGCTCTTTGACACACCGCCGTTGAATGCGAAACCTTCCATATCTCGCAATGCGAATGGCCCAGACCCGATGATGTCGATCAAGTAACGATCATCTGGGAGTGTTTCGCCAAATCGAACGATAACTTCTCGGCCTGTATCTCCCAGCCCAATAAATGCGGGTGTTACTAGCTGGTCGTCACCTCCAACCAGGATGAGCGGGGAATAGGTCGTGGGATTGCCACCGATACGGGTGAAGGGCGAACCACTCACCATACGTCCGACGACCAAAGCACTGGCTTCGCGCGAACCATTGATGGCGTTCAAGACTTCTTGCACCGAAGTTTGCGCGCGAGGGTTGCTGTTCAATTCAACCCGAATCGTTTGTCCACTCACCAGAACATTCGGCGGGGCTGGAACATCAAAGCTTCGCGATGTGAATTCGATGCGGATGCCGGCTGCAGTGGTTGCGCTGTTCACCGAAACGAATTCTGCTTGGAGCAACGCGTTTCCTGAATTGAAATTTGTGGAGGCACGAGCTGAGTCTGCGCCGATCAACGGTAGCGATCGATTGGTCGGAACGGTATCCGCCACAACCACCGCTTCGTTACCTCGCAGCAGTGACGTTACCACCAAAGCTGCAGCCGATGCATCCTCGCGCATGGCGCGGACCAGATCACCAGCAGTGGTCTTGAAACCTGGAGCAATGTTTACGTCGATGTTGATGCGCTGGCCGCTCACGGAAATGATCGGGAAGCTGGCTGGTTTGCCGTTGATGCCGCTGGTTCTCGACGATTGCGTGAAGCGGATCTCCGTGCCGTTTCCTTGCTGACCTGGCAGCGATGCGCTGAAATCGAGAACAGCCGCGCCGTTGGTCCCCAAGTCGGTCGTCAGGTAGGCAGCACTCAACGCGCCGTCGGCCCCGGCTCGCTTGATCTGGATGCCACCCAGAGTCCGAACATCAATTGCGGCCCCGTCCCCAAATCTCAGAACCAATTCTCGCGGACTGACGTTGAGAACTGTGGGGGTCGAGGTCGCTCCGAGCGCCAAAACCGAACCTTCATTCGGCTGCACCCCAATGAGATCTGGACCGGTCGTCATTAAATTCCGGACTTCCAGAGTCTCCAGCATCGAACGTCGCAACTGCTTGACCTTACGGATCTTAGAACGATCCTTGCGAACGCGATTGCTGGAGGAAGAACCACTCCCGAAACCAAAGGTGGCCATTGAGGAACCTCGTAAAGAGCCAAAAATTGGACCAAACAAAAGGGCTTGCGAGCAAAACACTCGCAATTTCGAGTCTAATTAGACCCAAACGCATTGCAACGAAAGGGAGCCGGGATCGTTCCAGTTGGTTGCCTCAAGTCCCCAAGATGGGGCGATTGGGGGCGCCAACTGGCCGCATAATCGGCCCTCTTCCTACAATCCAATGCGAGGCGTTAGAGGGGGGCTGAGATGCAAAAGTTCCAGCAGGTTTGAAGCAGCCGCAGGCTCTTTGCGATTTGGCGGGGCGAACCCTTCTCGTCTCTGGCCTTGAAGGATAGATTCTTTGCAATCCCTTGATTTCCCTTGGCACCCCCCTTTTTCTCACCCGGTTTTCCGCGGGTGATCGAGTCCATCCATGTTCCAATCGTTGCAAGAAGGCCTCCAGTCGGCATTCAAGTCCCTTCAGGGCAAAGGGAAACTCACCGAATCCAACATGCGCGACGGGATCGCCATGGTCGAAAGGTCCCTGGTGGAAGCGGACGTCAGTATCGACGTGGTCCGGAAATTTGTAGCCGATGTGGCCGAAGCAGCAGCTGGACGACGGGTTTTGCTCTCCCTCCGACCTCACGAAGAATTCATCAAGATCGTTTTTGAGGAACTCGTCAATCTGCTCGGACCCGTCGACAATGCTCTCCCCCTGAAACGTGGCTCGCTGACCACGCTCATGATGTGCGGCCTGCAAGGAGCGGGAAAAACGACGACTTGCGGCAAGTTAGCACTCCTGATCCGCGAAAAGAAATTGAAGCCTTTTCTGATCGCCGCGGATTTGCAGCGCCCCGCCGCGATCGAACAACTTCATGTTCTCGGAGAACAACTCGGTGTCCCGGTCTTCAGTAAGCCCGGAGCCACCGATCCCGTCGCCGTCTGCCGAGAAGGTCAAGCCCAAGCCAAGGCGGCCCACGCCGACGTTGTCATTCTCGATACCGCCGGACGACTGGCCATCGATGCCGAGCTCATGGAGCAACTCAAGCAGATTGACAAGCAAGTCCAGCCCGATCAGGTCTACCTGGTTGTCGACGGCATGACGGGCCAGGACGCTGTGAATAGCGCGAAAGCCTTCAACGAAGCGCTCAGTCTCGACGGCGTCATCATGACGAAACTCGATGGCGACGCTCGCGGTGGAGCCTTGTTAAGTGTCAAAGCGGTCACCAATGTCCCCATCAAATTCATCGGGACGGGCGAACATATGGATGCCCTGGAGCCGTTCCGGCCCGAAGGCATGGCCAGCCGTATCCTCTCCATGGGGGACATCGTCGAGGTTGCTCGCGAGGCGCACCGATTGATCGACGAGCGGGAACGCAAAGCCCTCGAAGAACGGATGTCGAAGGGTGTTTTCACCCTCGCTGATTTCCGGGACATGATGCAAAAACTTCGCAAGCCCGGCCTCATGACCAAGATGATGAGCCTGATGCCCGGAATGGGGGAATTGTCGAAACTGATGGGAAGCGCCGACAGCGAGAAAGAGATGAGTCGTCTAGCGGGGATCGTCGATTCCATGACGCTCGAAGAACGACGCAACCCAAAGGTCATCGATTCTGCCCGTCGAAACCGGATCGCCAAAGGCTGTGGCGTCCAGCCCGTGCAAGTCAGCGATCTGATCAAACAGTTCGAAATGATCGGCCCCATGCTCCAGATGGCTACCTCCGGCTCCACCTCGGACAAAATGCGCATGCTCCAGCAAATGCAGGGGATGATGGCAGCCAACCCCCACAATCCCCTGGGGGGGATGAAACTCAAGGGGAATACCGGAAAGCGGCTGACTCCCAAGGAGCGAGAAAAAATGCAGCGAGAACGAGAAAAGCTCCTCCGAAAGAAGAAACGGGGGGGATGACCCTAAAAAACCGGAAAATGAGCCTCCACATCTCTGCCCACAAGCGGTATCATCTCTACCCCTGAAATGCGGTTTCTTCAACGTTGGAGATAGGTTGTGTCGGTACGTATTCGAATGAAGCGATTGGGACGTAAGAATCGTCCGTTCTATCGTTTGTGCGCCATTGATCAGCGAAGCCCTCGCGATGGTCGCGTTCTTGAAGAACTGGGACACTACGATCCCATGTGCAAGGAAGTCGACGCGCGAGCCATCCTCAAAGGGGACCGCATCGATTATTGGATCAGCGTCGGTGCCCAACCCAGCGAAAACGCTGTCGTGTTGATCAAGAAGTATGGTTCCAAGGGAACGCACTTGTCCAAGCAACAGGAAGCCCTGGCACGCTTAGGGCGATCCCCTGTCAAAGCCTCTGCTGCTGCAGAGCCTGAAACAGCAAAGGCTTAGCGTCCCCCTTGGCCGCTCCAGCTGCCACTCTGCGCTTTGATATCATCACTCTGTTCCCCGAAATCTTTTCGGGGTACTTTTCGCAAAGCCTCCTCGCCAAGGCCATCCAGCGAGGGTTGGTGGATATCCGTGTTCATAATCTCCGGGATTGGTCGGCCGATTCCAAACACCACAAGGTCGACGATCGTCCCTATGGCGGAGGTCCGGGTATGCTCATTGGTGTGGAGCCCGTCATTCGTTGCGTCGAAGCGGTCCAAGCCATGGCACCCGTCTCTGGGCAAGTCATTTTGATGACTCCGCAAGGGGAGCGACTGGGGCAACCTCGTGTGGAACAACTGGCTCCCCTTCAACGACTCATTCTTTTGTGCGGTCGTTACGAAGGCTTCGATCATCGCGTGGTTGAGATTCTGCAACCACTCGAACTGAGTATCGGTGACTTCATCTTGAACGGAGGTGAGGTCGCCGCAATGGTTGTGATCGACGCAACCATTCGAATGGTTCCAGGCGTCCTAGGGGATGAGCAAAGCAGTTGGGAAGATTCGTTTTCGCGGGGAAATCGCATGTTGGAGTTTCCTCAATACACACGTCCTCCGGAGTACCGAGGCTTTCGTGTTCCCGAAGTGCTGCTGAGTGGCGATCATCAGCGGATCGCAAAATGGAGACAGGAACAATCCGAACTTCGAACTCGCCAGCATCGAGGCGATTTGCTCGGCGATTCCGACCAAGGTGACTCTCCCACAGATTGATCGCTACTCCATCAGGACTTTTTCGCGGCCTGGTTTCGTAACGACTGCAACCAGCGATGCAGGTCGGCTGGCCATGGCATTTTGAATTCCAATGCCGCTTCGGTCACAGGATGTTCAAACGCTCATGTCGCGGAATGAAGGGCTTGCCGAGGTGCCCCGCTCCCATCCCCCTCTCCGCTGCGGTCTCGGGCGCGACCGTAGAGGGTATCTCCACACAGCGGGTAGCCCGCTTCGGACAAATGGATGCGAATCTGGTGGGTTCGACCTGTTTCGAGCTGGCACTCGACCAAGGAGTACTCCCCGATTTTTTCGATCGGTTGCACATGAGTGATCGCCCTCTGTTCGGTCGGATCGTCCCCTCGCTCCGCAGGCTTCGTCCCTCGATGACCGTCCCCTCGATCCCGTACCAGGACGGTGTCGAACGTTTGGGCTTCGGGGTGGCCATGCACAACTGCATGATATTTACGCACGATCCTATGGGCTTTGAACTCTTTCCCAAGCGCCTGGGCCACGCTGGGGGCGCGGGCGAAGATCATCAATCCGCTCGTATCCCGATCCAGGCGATGGACAGCGATGACCTGGTTTCTCTTCAAACGAGC
>JALOQW010000209.1 GCA_025459275.1 Pirellula sp. | reverse complement strand
ACCCCAGGCGCCCATCATGAGCTGTCCCTCGGCGCCGATGTTCCAGAGGCGCATGCGGAAGGCGACCGAGCAGGCCAGGCCGGTGAAGATGAGCGGCGTGGCCTTGACGAGCGTGTCCGAGAGGACCCCGATGCTGCCCAGGGAAGCCCGCAGGATGTGCGCGTAGGCGCTCAGGGGGTCACCGCCGATGAGCCAGATGAGAACGGCCGAGATGAGCAGCGCGACGGCCACGGCGGCGATGGTGGTGACGACGCCCAGGCCACGGGGCGTCTCCAGACGCCGCTCGACGTGGATGGCGAAGGGCAGGAGGTGACGGCGCGACGGCGCGACGGTGCTCATGGACCCGGCACTCGGTGTGGGGAGGTCCCCTCGGTGGCTGCCCGGGAGACGCCCGATCCCGTCATGAGCAACGCCATGGGCAACCTCCTAGACCTTCCAAGAGCGCTCCTAGGTACGTCGAGCAAGCATCGGGGCAAATCGCCCACGACGCCGAGCTGGCACCGGATGGATGAGAGCATTTGCGAGATCGGGATTTGCAGGATTGCAAACCGCCGTCCCGCATATGCCACCGTCCGCCGCCGCTCATCGACATCGCAGATAAGTCGTTAATCGACCCTGCATCCCAATTAAGTACCTAGACGTTCCTTTGCAAGCCCTTTGGTGATTCACCTCGCTGCGCGTACCTGTCTTCAGAACGCTCAAGTGAAGGTCCACCTAAGGCAACACTGCGAAGGTTCACCCATCCACTCAAAGCGATCTTCGCGCTGCTCCCCCAAGGAAGCAACGCGGCCGCATGGAGCATGAAACATGTCCGCAGTTATTCAGGAAAACTACAACGACCTCGCTTTGTCCGATCTCGTCGTCTGCGCGCAATCGGGCGACCGGTTGGCGATGGACGAACTCTATGTTCGATTCCACAGGCACGTGTTGACCATCGCCTTCAAGCGGCTCGGTAACTGGGATGAAGCCCAGGAGCTGTGCCAAGATGTCTTCGTGCAGGCATTTCGAAAACTCGACCAACTGCAGGTCGGCGATGCCTTCCCCGGATGGTTGCGACAGATCGCGGTCCGAATGTCCATCAACCGAACGGCTCGAAGGAATCGACCCAGCAGCGTGGATCACGAGATCCTCGAAGCGACGATTGCTAGCGATCAAGAGCCATCGGCCGATGCGATTCGTGGCGAGGAACAGCAGCACGTCCGACAAGGGTTGGAACGACTCGGCGAGTTGGACCGAGAAACGCTGGTGGCCTTCTACTTGGATGGCCAAAGCCTGGTCGAGATGAGCCATCGATTCGCCGCACCCGTCGGAACGATCAAGCGAAGA
Source organism: Pirellula sp. (assembly GCA_025459275.1). Classification (GTDB taxonomy): domain Bacteria; phylum Planctomycetota; class Planctomycetia; order Pirellulales; family Pirellulaceae; genus JBKCUI01. Next base: position 6,258 of record JALOQW010000209.1, on the reverse strand, counting down.
TTGCATACGGCGAGAAAGCGACTCGCCAAAGAATGTGATTTCCTGATCTCGGCTTGATTTCCCAATGACTCAGGCCACGCAAGCATTCCAGCTTGCGTGGCTAAGGCCAAAACGCCGCGCAACAGACTTATGGATTGATCAGCATGACGCCTGTGCCCATTGCGGCAGCTTGTGTTCCAAGTGCGTACGGGTCGTAGGGCGCTCGTTGCCGTAGAGCCGGTCCGACACTCCCCGGTCGGTACCGACCAGCACTAGCCACATCTTCGAGGGGGCCATTCAGGCATGCCAAGTACGGAGTGAAGAGGATGCCGGTATAGAACCGTGCGCCGGAGACCATCGGTTGCAAAGCTGGGAATCGCTCGTGTCCGTGGGTTTCGAGCATCATGTCTTCGTAATAGGTCGGCTGATGCCAGAATACCGGTGGAACCCAAACCTTGCTGGAATACGTCCATCCCGAGTCTCGATCGGGACCAAAGGGCAAGGGAATGGGTTCAGGCAACCGACCTGCAGTAGAGTCTTCCGGCAGCTTCATGTCGGCCAACGAAGTGTTGGGAACTTGGAGCGGGAGAAGCCGAAGCGTTTCCTTTTCGCCCTCCAGAGGTGGTGCAGGAACAACCGCTGGCGAAGCAGGCTCGGGAGTGGGGGGTAGTTGAAGGTCCTGAGCCGAACAGCTGGAAGCGGAGACCCAAGCGACGGCTCCGAGCATTGTGCCGCTCATCAGAGTGGTTCGCAACGCGTTCCCCACAGCCTTCCTGGCTTGCATCCGTGACATCCTGCCACCCCACCGAATCCATGGTGTATTGAAAAGTCGGCCTTAGGGGTTGCCAATGCGAACGCACTGGTGGCCGACGAAGGGTGATTCGGCACGATGCAAATCGCCACTTCATCCAGCGACGTCGAAATGAGCCTGACCGTCCTATCTGGGGCAAACTAAACAGACTAAGCGTCAATCTTTATCGCATGGTCTCGATCGAACGGCGCAAAAAAAAAGCGCGGCCGAAAACCGCGCTCCTTCCAAAGCTCACACTTAAGCGGCTCCATTTGCCGAAGGGTGAGTTTTCTTCCAGTACTGGAATGCAGCGCGAATATCCTTCAAGTGCAACCAGTGACCGTGGGTCTTGGATGTGCTCGAGACCATTGTTTCAGGGACTATTTCCCCTTTTTCGATCTTCTTGAGAAAATCGACCTCAGAGATTGGCCCGACGGTCTTGGCACCGCCAAAAAAACCTTTCTTCATAAAGTACCAGTCAGCAGACATGCATCACTCCTCGATCGGCAAACAACAGAAAAATACGATGATTGCGAGGAACTAACCGGAGAACGCTTGCACTTCCGACGGGTTAACCAACACCTCAATATAGTGGAGGTTCCGAGCAAATTTCCAGACACATTCCACCGTTTTTTGGTTCGGATGTGGGAAATTCGTTCTCGCACCTCCCCTTCTTGGTTTTTTAATGGGCGGAGGCGCCTTGGGCTCGTGGATCATGGGCCGCAAACAACCGATCTCCTTGCCTCTGAATGCCTTGCGCTATCCCCAGGAACTCGGCAGATCGCACCGTGTGCCCCAATGCTTCCAGGCCTTCAACAACGTCCGGACCGATAGCAAAGGGATCTCGGGCGAGTGACACGTTTCTTTCCGACCTCTTTTCCGCAGACCCATTTTCCACCGAAAGGGTGTCAGGGCGCCATTGATGGTGGATGCGCGAACCCGCGATTGCATCGTCAATGCTTTGGCCAAGGTCCAACGTTCGAATGAGGACTTGCAAAGTTGCATTGATGATGCGCGGACCACCCGCTGCACCGCATGTCACGACAGGAAGGCCCTGCTGATCCAACACCATCGTCGGACTCATACTCGACAACGGTCGTTTGCCGGGCGCGACCTTGTTCGCAAACGATCCCACCAGCCCAAAGGCATTCGGGGTACCCGGGGCAAGACTGAAATCATCCATCTCATTGTTCAACACAACCCCAGTGCCTGGAACCATGACTTTACTCCCCCACGATGTATTCACCGTGCAGGTCATTGCAACCCAGTTCCCCCAAGCATCCGCCACAGTCAAGTGCGTCGTATGTTTGCGATCCTCAGACTCCGTTGCCGCATGAGCGTTTGGTACATTCGCGGGATCCACATGGGGTGGAACCCCTCGATCAATCTGGGTCGAGGCATGCGTTTCCGAAAAGTCTGCCATCCGTTCTCGAAGATAGCCAACGTCCAGCAAGGTCGGAGGGACATTCACATAATCGCTATCCCCAAGCCATGACGCGCGGTCGGCAAAGGCTCGTTTCATGCACTCCGCAAGTAAGTGATAGCCAGCAACGGGCGATTCGGCGAAACGAGTTGCTAGCGAATAGGGTCTTAGCATCTCCAGCATCTGCGCGATATGAAGTCCTCCGGAACTGGGTGGAGGAAAACCGATCACTTGATACCCTCGGTACTCCCTTGCAATCGGGGTTCGATCCAAGGCTTGATAACGCGAGAAATCCGTTGGGGTCAAGATGCCGCCGATGCTGGCCAGGTACTCACACGTGACCTTGGCAAACTCTCCTTCATAGAACCAGCGGCTTCCATGATCGGCGATGTGGCGGAGGGTGCGAGCCAAGTCGCGTTGGATCACGATTTCTCCTTCGCGAAGTGGGTCGCCGTTGGATTTGAGCAAGACACCTCGGGAGGCTGGAAAGCGGTTTAAGTTGTCGGCTTCGGCAGCAAGGGTTCTGGCTGTGGAGCGACTTGCAGCGTGCCCCTCCTCAGCAATCCGAACGGCTGCCGCGAACAGTCGCGACCAAGGAAGCACGCCATGCGCCTGATGCATGCGCTGCATCGCGGCGATTTGCCCCGGAACTCCACTCGCGAGAGGACCGGTTTGGCTGAGCTGAGGATCCACTTTGCCGTTGCGAACAAAGATGTCAGGGACTGCGGCAGCACCGGCGGTCTCTCTCCCGTCGATGGCACGCATGCGACCATCCGCCAAACGGATCAAGGCCAGGCATCCTCCTCCGATCCCGGAGTTATGGCCATCGACGACTCCCAGAACCAAGGCTGCGGCGATGGAGGCATCGATGGCATTCCCACCCTCTTGGAGAATATCCATCGCAGCTTGTGTTGCTGACGGATGAACGGTGGCCGCCGCATGATTCGTAGTCAGCGTTCTGGGTACGCTTCGGCGATCCTGAGCCATGGACAAGGTGACGGATGGAAAACACCAAGCCAGGCTGGCACCTGCGGCCAGTTGAGATACAAATTGACGTCTTGAAACGAACATGCTTTGATCCTCGGAATGATCCGCGATGAGTACCCAATCGATCGGAATGAGTCAGGGGGAACGCGCGAAGTGGTCCATTGTACAAGAAGCCTCCGCAATCAAGGCGGGCAATGTCCATCCCAACGCCTCGTTCGAGGACATGACTTATATGCATTTCCTCGAGGCCGCTGAGGCGATCCAGAAGACGATCCACGAATGTCTCGACCAATCGCTTGGCCCTATGATTTGGGCATGCACGGCATCGATGCTGCAAACCGTTCGAATCAATACCAGCTTGGGAACCGTTTTGTTGATGGTTCCGCTGATCCAATGCGAAAAATCTCAAGGAGACTCATTCTGTTCGAGACTGCTGCGAGAGGACTGGGATGGCCTCGCCATTCGGGATTACCTCGCTGGAACCACAGCTTCGGACTGCGCGAGCATTTACCAGGCAATCGCGGCCTGCAACCCCGGAGGACTCGGAACCAGCCAAGAGTTGGATGTTCATACGACCTCTCCCGCGTCGATTCTCGACGCCATGCGAGTCGCAGCCACTTGGGATGATGTCGCCCTTCAATACAGCAACGGGTATTTGGAAGTTGCCCGTTATGCGCGCCACCTGGTTGGTTGGGTATCGGAGACAACATCATGGTCGGACGCGATCCGACGGCTTCAGTTACGGATCTTGGCCGAACGGGTCGACAGTCACATTGCAAGAAAATGGGGTCGGCAAATGGGTGAACAAGTGCGCAACAGAGCCCAGAAGGTCTTGGATTCCGCAGAATACGGAACTCCCGAATTCGAACTCGCTTGGCAAGCCTTCGATAGCGAGCTCCGTTCGGGGCCTCCTCTCACGAGTCGCCAAGGGATGAATCGCCAGCGGATGAATCGCCAGGGGATGAATCCTGGCACGACGGCCGACATGATCGCTGCCGCTCTCTATGTCGTGAGTTCGCAATGCAACGTCTAACACCACCAAGCCGCGATGAACTCCTTTCGCTTCGCCCACCCAAACTCGACAATGATCCAGAAAAGGCAAGTGGATACATCGTGGAGCGAGAACCCGCGGGCGATGGGAGAACGATTGCTTCGGCAACGTATTTCTTAACAGGAAGCGAGTGTCGATTTCACTGCAGTTTCTGCGACCTTTGGAAGTACACGCTCGATACGCCTACACCGCATGGGAGCCTGACTCGTCAAATTCAAAGCCTCCATCGCGATCTGGCTTTATCTGGCAACCAAGTTGAATGGCTGAAGCTCTACAATGCCGCAAACTTTTTCGATCCGATGAATGTCCCCTTCGAGGATTACGAGTCGATCGCCGCCGAATGCGAATCGATGGATCGCATTGTGGTCGAGAATCATGCCGCGCTTACCGCATCGAATGCCTGTTTGGAACGGATTCGGGCCTTCCGAAAGCTACTTGTTCCTCCGTTGGAGATCGCCATGGGGCTGGAGTCGATCGACCCAGAAGCGGTCCGTGTCATGAACAAATCGATGCGCCTGGGTGCTTTCGAGAGAGCCTGCGATCGGTTGTCGGAGCTGTCGATTCCCATTCGGGTATTCGTTGTATTGCAGCCGGCCGGGACGCGAGTGGACGAAGCGTCGGAGTGGGCGGTGAGAACTTGCCAGTACGCGTTTCGGCTCGGTGCCGAACGGTGTGGGATCATCCCTGCCCGGGGCGGCAACGGATGGATGGATCGACTGGCGCGCGAAGGAAGATGGGTACCACCCGACCTTTCCACATTGGAATCGACATTGCATCGGGTCTTTGCAACAAGGGAATCGAACGACCAGATTGCGACGGTCGATCTCTGGGATTGGGATTCTCTCTCTGGTGGGTGCGACGCTTGCCGCAACGTGCGGTACGATACACTGGCACGAATGAATCTCGAGCAGCGTTCGGTGGAACGACCACTCTGTTCCGTTTGCGAAAACGCTGAGTAAACCGCGTTGGGGATCGTTAGAGGATGGATTATTTGCGATTGGCGATTGGCTTGGGACCGATGGGAATCTATTGGATTCTCATCGGTTATCTCTATCAGCGTCGGAACCCGATGTTGATCAATGCCGCTCAAGACACATTGCTGTTGGGTTTGGGCGTCATCGGCTTCGTCGCCATCGGCCCAGTGGAACTTTTTTTCCCAACCGCTGCGTACTCGGTGCTCGGGGAATGGACCTGGTTCTTTCTCCTTTGCTTGTACGGTTTCGTTGTCCTCTTTCTGGCCTTGAATCGACGACCACAATGGACTCTTTATGGCGCCAACAGCACGACCCTTCGAGGGATCCTGGAACGCGTATTGCAAGAGCATCAGATTGAGCATTCCTGGCAGGGGATGGTCCTGGTTGCTCCCGAAATCGGACTTCGCGGCATTGTAGAACCTGCGAATCTCACCGACGGTGCTGCTCATCTGACAGCGTGCGGTCGGGAGCAAGATATCACGGGCTGGCACCGACTCGAGCGGTTGGTGATTCAGAAGCTGCCCAGTGAAAGTTCAACGCGCGGAGGATGGCTCTGGATTGTCGCGGGCATGGGGATCGTGATGGTATCGATCGCCCTGTTCTGGTTGGATCTCGACAAGATCATGCTTGCGTGGGAGGAGCTATCGAGCGTCACTTCGAAGCAAGACACGCATGCCAAACACTTCCTCAAATAACTCTCCCGATTGACGGACAGTCAGTTGTTCCAGCGAAACGTCTTCCACCCCTTGGGTAATGATCACCAACCGATCGTCTTCTCGCCGACATCGGATGTTGCTGATTCTTTGAGAACGCGACTCGTCCAAAGCGATGGCCAATCTCAGAATCGCAGCGAGCTTGGCAACAGCGACTCGATCATTTCGATCCAGAGTTGAGTAGCCTTCGTGTTCGGGTTGTGGCGACGAACGTCGATGATATCGGACCACCAAGGCAACGAGCAATTGGTCTTTTTCGGATAAGCCGAAGAGCTCGCTGTTGCGAATGATATACATCGCGTGCTTGTGATGGCTCCTTGCGTTCAGGAACAATCCGATCT
>JALOQW010000208.1 GCA_025459275.1 Pirellula sp. | reverse complement strand
CATCGAGGGAGGACCTCTAGAGCAGAGAATGGCGGGTGTCTGGAAACTTGCCGATTCGGTCAGAGTTGTCAATCAACTGGCTCGGGCGCTCGACTATCTCCATCGAAGAGGGGTAATTCATCGCGATGTGAAGCCGAGCAACATTCTGACAACTCCAGAAGGGAACGCCGTCCTGGCTGACTTTGGCCTCGCCATGCCGGAGTCTGGGTTTGGACGTGGCTCGCGCTTTGTTGGAACGCCCGCTTACATGAGTCCTGAACAAGCAAGGCACGAAGGCCATCGCGTCGACGGACGGAGTGATATCTACAGTTTGGGAGTCGTCTTCTACCAGCTCCTTTGTGGCAGACGCCCCTTTCAGGCCATCGATCGCGAACAGCTGCTCGATTGCATTCGCAATGTCGAGGTACGCCCCCCACGTCAGATTCGCCCCGAAGTCCCGCGTGAACTGGAGAGGATCTGCCTCAAAGCTCTTTCGAAGAAAGTTTCAGAGCGTTATGCAACGGCCGGTGATCTCGCAGAAGAACTGGACGAATGGCTCGCGGAACAAACCCAGCGGATCGATCATCGCCGTTTGGAGCCATCCACTTCTGTCACCGCAATCGCACCTCCCAGTTCCGTCCACAGCTTGGACCTGGATAACGTGGTCGTTGTTCCCCATGGACTCCGGGCTTTTGATGCGGACGATGCCGACTTCTTTCGATTGCTGGTCCCAGGACCTTACGATCGACATGGTATCCCAGAGAGTATCCGGTTTTGGACCCGCAACATCCGAAGCCGATCTTCCGATGAGGTGTTTCGGGTCGGTGTACTCCTCGGACCAAGTGGCAGTGGCAAGTCTTCCCTGATGCGCGCCGGAGTGGTTCCACTGGTTCAACAGGATGCTGCGACCATTTTTGTCGAAGCCAAACCGGAACAATTGGAACAAACCCTTGCCAAACAATTGCGACGCTTCGCACCTCCCGGCTCCCTCTCTGAAGGTCTTCCCGATCTGGTGGCTGAGATTCGACGCAGTCAAGGTGCCAACGATGGAAAGAAAGTTCTCATCGTTATCGATCAGTTCGAACAATGGTTAAATCATCATCGACCGCAGAGCGCCAGTTTTCTTCGAGATGCACTTCGTCAATGCGACGGGACTGCTGTCCAGGCAATCTTGATTGTGCGCGATGACTTTGTTCTTGGCATAACCTCGTTCATGGACGAACTCGAAGAATCCATGAGGCAGAACTGGAACTTTGCAACGATCGAACCATTCGGATCGCAACATGCCAGGCAAGTCCTCGCTGCGTTCGGTCGCGCTTACGGTGCCGTTAACGATCCGCCGTCAACAAGCCAAGCAGCATTTTTGGACGAGTCAGTGTGTGGTCTTGAGTCTCTCGGCCGGATCGATCCTTTGCAGATTGCACTCCTGGCAGAAATGACCAAAGGAAAACCCTGGACCCCGCCAACCCTTAAGGAGCTTGGCGGTATCCAAGGACTGGGAGTTGCTTTTCTGGAAGAGAAGTTATCCGGACTCTCGGCACACCCGATTCTGAGAACGAATCCGGCCATTGTTCGACGCCTGTTGATCGAGTTGCTCCCCCCGGACAACACGGTCATCAAGCCCCCTGCAATCCTTGAAAGCGAATTGCTTCAAAGACTCGAAGGGATGGCGAACGAGGAGATGCTTCGCCGCGTTTTGCAGCTCTTAGATACCGAAGTTCGACTGATTACGCCCACCAGCAGCGCTCGAGCGACGAGCAGCAGCCACTCGGGCTCGTCCACAAGCGACCCAGCCTACCAACTGACGCACGACTATCTCGTCCCAACAACGCGAACCTGGCTTGCACAGCGACAATCCGAATCTCGCTCTGGAAGAGTCCGAGAACAACTGCGGGAGTTGGCCGCAACGTGGAATAGCAAGCCCTCCACGAAACGCCTTCCTGCGTTCTCCGAGTGGCTGTCGATTCGATGGTTTACCCAACCTTCAGAATGGACATCGATCGAACGTCGGATGATGAAGACGTGTGATCGCCGCTTCGCAAAAATTGCAACCACGACCTGCTTGATCACAGGAATCCTGCTGTTTTCTGGCTGGATGCTATTCCAGCGTATGAGTGCAATGTCCCTGGCTCAACGGCTGGAAGAAGCGGATACCGCACAACTCTTGGGAGTGATTGATGACGTCGAAAGGTACCGAAAATCGTGGGCGCACGCACTCATGGGTTTTCCAGGGATGGATACCTCTGATGATGAAATATCCTCTCACATACAATTGCATCATGCGCTTGCACAATCCACGCACAGGCCCGAGCAAGCTGAATACGTACTCGACCACTTGCATGAGATAGAGGATCGCCATCTGGAAGGAATCACCCAATTCCTGGCAGATCGCTCCCTGGTTCAAGACGAAGACCTCGCGAATCGAATACAGAACGCCTTGAGGACGAGAGATGAGCGAGGACTCGCTCATGCCGCGGTTCTCGCGCGCCGCAACCCCGGTGACGAACGATGGGAGCCATGGGGAGAGGATCTCGCGAGCATGCTATTGGACAAACAAGCGACCCAGGTCGCTTACTGGACAGACCTGGTGCGTCCCATCAAACGTGTCTTGTTGCCCGCACTAGCAACCATGGGGGAGGAGCTGCGGCGGAGCAATAGCAACAAGACCGAAACGGCTCGAGCGTTGATCTCCAGTCTTGCGAGCGATCAACCCGAGTACCTCGCGCGCGCAGCCATGTGGACTCGTGCAGAGGACATCAACCGATTGGTTCCCAACACGGCTTTGTTTCCATCCGTCGCCGAGGCAGCAAGGGTGGAACTGGCACGAACTACGGCACCTGCGTATCCGATCGCGATGAACCAGCTCGATTCTACGTTGCAAGCCGGCGTGAGACGCATGGAAGGTATGCTCCACGCAAGGGGTGGTTGGATGGAACGCGTGCCGATAGCCGATGTCTTGGAAGTTGTTCAATGGATGAAGGATGCAGGGTATACACCGACATCCTTGCGGCCATACATCTCTCCGGACATGGGCGGATCGAACCAGGTGTACGCCGCCATGTCATGGCGACGCAGTACCGAGGTAGTTCAAGTCCTCCTGGAAGTATCTCAACGGGAACTCGAGGATCGATTCCGGGCACTTCAAGGGGACGGATGGCTGATGCTCGATTTCGCAAGTGTGGAGGTGCCCAGCCAAAACCAACGAAAGTGGTTCGGAGTTTGGACCAGGAGCGATGCAAAATCTACTTCGGCGCAACAACTTGTTCTGAATCTTCCAGCACAGGACGAGGAAGTTTTGAAGCGAGACCCGCTCTACAAGGATTGGATTACGCATCGATTCGATGCTAGGATTCAATCTGATGGAAGTGCGGTTTATGATTTGTTGCTTGCCCCTATTGCGAGCGATGTTTTTGAGGCCTTTGAAGACGATGCTGGGGCCGCAGCGACATGGTCAAGGCTTCTCTGTGCAGCGGGGGATCTCTACCCTGGATTGCGTTATTCGGACGCTCGGTGTGCTGCCGTGGATCCATTGCACGAGCGAGCTCGTTGCTGGGACGATTACTACTACTACAAGGAGAGAGCAGATCGGCTGGAAGGGAGCCAGAAACAATTCCACCAGGCTGCGGCGGCCTCGCGATTGGCGGATGCAGGGCAGCCCACAGCCGCCCTGGAATTACTGAACGAAATCGATGAATCGAAGGTTCGCAGCCCAAGAACGCCGGATACTGATAGAATCCTGGAGTACATGCTTCGAACGCGAGGAAACGCATTCTATCAATTGAAAGATCGCGAGTCATTCGACAGCTTGATCCAGACAGAGCTTGAGACCACCAAGGCCTCCGTCGCGGAGAAGCATTTGATTCGACTCCGACACTCCGCATTGATCGGAGACGCAAAGGCTGCACTTGAGTGTTTGGACTATCTCGAAAAAAGGGGAGAGGAAGACGACTTTGGACGCCAACGCTTCCTCAAAGCTCTCGCTATCGTCGCCGCCCACGATTGGGAGGATGTCTCGGCAAGTGCTTATGAGAAGCTTAAGAGAATCGGAAGCACATGGCTGGCCAAACATCCAGATATTTTTTCAGTATTCTTCTGCTCAGACATGGATGGTTTGAGGCACCGTGACGATTGGCTAGCCTGGCGCAAAGAGCAGCGCCTTGAACATCGGGTCAGTGGCTGTGCGTACTTGAAACTGCACTGCGAAACGCGGCTTCTGGTAGACGTTCCTTCTGATCTCTTTCGTCAGACAGTGCTTCCTTGGTGCGAAGATGGGCTCATTCCAACGACAATCCATGTTCGTTGCGATCCTCAAGGGAATCGATTTATCACTTCGGTATGGGAGGGAAACGCGCGCTCCCCAGCCGACGAATCTCAGTATGCAAGACGCGTTGCTGGGCTGGCATTGGCTTTGGGTCATTTCGGTCAATCCGACGCGATTCTCGATGGCCTTCGCGAGCGCTGGGGAAGAACCGTTCGCACGGCGCTGATCGAAGGTGTACCTAAGGTCATGGATCCTTCGATCATTATCGACTGGATCCAAGGCGAGTCATCCGCCGGAATGCAAGCCAACTACTTGGAGATTCTCGGTCAATGGCCAGCCGATCGATTCAACGACGCTGACCGAAGCTATTTAATGTCGCGCGTGCCCGAATTGGCTTCGAACAGCACCGACGCTCGAGTCGCGAATGTCGCTCGATGGTGCTGCACGCAATGGGATATCGATATCCCTAAGAATATTGTTACGCCTGAGAAGGTTGCAGATTCGGATCGTAATTGGTACGTCAATGCTCTGGGGCAACAGATGGTGATCGTACGTGCCACCGGGAAAAAGATTCTATCAGGCAGGGATGGTTACCAGCGGGTCTGGACTCAACTCGAACGGGACTTCGCAATTCTCTCGACCGAGGTTCCAGGTGAGGACTACGCCGAGTTCTTAAAAGATCCTCGTGTCCAGCGCTGGATCGAAGCGGATCCCAGAACTCGATCCAACAAGGCGTCCTTGCCCGGTACTGCTCAGCGAGAGATTTCTTGGGATATCGCGATCCACTACTGCCAGTGGCTCAATGAGAAGGATGGAGTCCCAGAAGACCAATGGTGCTACGACAATCTATGGCAGGCAGATCCCACACAACATCCGGTTCCGCGGCCAGATAATCTATCGCGGACGGGTTATCGCCTACCGACCCATGCTGAATGGATCTACGCATGCATGTCTGGAGCAACCACCCCATGGCATTTTGGTAGCGAAGAGTCGCATATCGGTTCCTACGAATGGACCTTGCCACATTCAGAGAATCGTCCTCAAGCGGTCGCGAGACTACGGCCTAACGCGTTCGGGCTCTTCGATATGGGGGGGAACTTGACGGAATGGACAGAAGGTCCATATCGAGGCGTCTCGCGCGACCATGGGCGTTACTTCCTCCGCGACATACGCAACTCGAGAAACAGCACCGAGAAGTACTATGTGAATGCAGGCGGGCGTTTCCGTTTTACCGCGCAGTCGGCGGTCAGTGACAACCAATCCTTGAATGAAAGAGACTACGTCTCGATCAGTACCGGAATGAGGGTTGCACGCACCGTCGCGCCGTAGCGGGAACCAGCGATGCCTCGCCCCACAGTCGCGAGGCACACGAGGCATCAGTGCCGAGTACCGCATGATCGCCACATCTCGGCTTGGCGAAGCAAACTGGCCAGATCGTCGTTGTCGCTCAATACGACTCCTTTAATCCGTTCGAGATCCCATCGAACGGAACCACCCGCTGGGCCTCGAGAATCGTCAGAAATGGAGACATTGTCCCCCAAGACCACATAGCCTGGGCCTTGCGGGATCGTCTCCTCCGCCGCGTCTCCGTACCCTCGATAAACCAGATCCCGGAACACGATCGCTAAGTCGATCTCTGGAATGTCCCTTCGTGTGATGACCATCCGTGACCGGTGGGATTCGTCGTGCGATTCCTCAGCCGTCGTTCGCAATGAATCGAGGGGACTGGCTAAACAGCGACCTGACTCATCGCCGATCAGAAGGCGGCCATCGATCATCGCCAGAATGATCCAATTCGAATACGCACCTTCCGGTTTCAACCGGCTCGTTTGTTGTGGGACGGTCAGCCCATTGCAAGTGACGGACCAATCTTCATGCAGCACGACCTCGATCTCGTATCGGTGACTCATGTCCCACAGAACCATCGCCAAGCGACCCTGTCGCATCGGTTCTTCGCAACGAAGAGCAATACCGATATCCGACGTCGGGATCAGCAAATGCGAATCGTGGGCATTGATAGGAAGTTCGTTCGTGGGCGGAAGCGATAACGAATCGAGAAAGCCATCGAGATACTGATCGCTAAAACGTGGATCCCAAACGGCGACCAAGACCGATTGCGAAAGCGTTTCGCGAAGTGTCTTCTCATGCCGCTGATCGTTGATCCAAAGATCTCCTTCTCGGAGAGTGATCGTCTCGTTGGGAAGCCCGACCACCCGCTTCAGTTCCTTGATGGATCCGGCCTCCCGTTCGAGCACGACAATGTCTCCGCGCAGGACCTTGTCTGCCCCAGGCGCCTTCGACCTTCGTCGCAACCGTTGCGGAGGCAGATACTGAATGGTCTCTCCGCGCTGCACTGGGAGGGCATCGTCCGCGATAACCGGTTGACCGCAGCATGGACAAATCGCGGGGCGGTTGGGATTCCAGGCATCGACAGTGAACGGAATCACGGTTTGACATGATCCGCAAGTCACGAGATAGCGAGGGCCCTGCAAGCTCGGCTCCATCGAATTCCCCGCTACCTCGCCGAAGCGAGGCTGGTAAGATCGATAGGTCAGCATTAATCCAGCCAGTAGCACTGCAAGGAACAAGAAGACCATTAAGGAGGTGGCTCCACAGAGGAACCAACGGCTGGCGGGGATGCGAAACATAGGCATCAACGTCCGCCGATTCGATACAACCCATTCTCGGCGCGAATAATCCAATCTCCGTTCAGGTAGGCATAAGAAGCGAAGATCCGCCCAGGCAATTGCGATCTCGAAAGCTCCTTCGGTTCACTACCGATTTCCATGACGATCGCTTCGCCTGATTCACTTTGGAAATAGACGCGATTCCCAAGAGCCATCGGAGAAGCGGAGTAATTACCTCCCAATCGCTTCTGCCAAATTTTCTTTCCGTTTGCAACATCAACGCCACTCGCGACACCGCCGTCACTGACCATGACGATTTGGTCTCCGACAGGAACCACCGAAGGTGTATTGGGAACTCCGGTACCGTAACTCCATCGGACATGCGTCTCGGTAACGTCACCGCGTCCGGTAGGATCGATGGCGAGCAGCTTAGGAGTCATATAACCAGTGCACACAAAGACCAGTCCACGGTAATACAATGGGCGAGGGACGACGGAAAAGCCTTCGTACGAGACCGACCACAGAACATTTCCCGTATCGGGATCGAGAGACTGTACGATGTCGGAGCCGGGGGAAATGATCTGCGACTTTCCATTGACCTGAATCCATTGGGGGGTGCAGAAGGAGAAGGGACGATCGGTAACCACACCGCGTGGCTGTCGCCAGACTTCCTTCCCGGTCGCTGCGTCCAATGCCAATGTGTACGCGGTTTCGCCCCCAT
>JALOQW010000016.1 GCA_025459275.1 Pirellula sp. | reverse complement strand
TCGCGGAAGCGCTCAGCCAGATTTGCCATCAAGGAATCACCGGGTTGCAAGCCATGAGCCTGCGCAAACAACTCGCTCGCGACGACTTCCGTCCGATCAGAAGGCTCAGGGAACCGACCGCGTCTCAAGTAGAGTCCATTCAAATCGCGCGTAGGATCGTCACTCATCGAGACCAGCCGACAAGAGACGGGCTCCAGCATTTGCGGTACATCGACCAAGACTTCACGCACGATTCTGCCAGAAGCAGATCGAACACCCGGCAACTCTGCCGCGCGATCCCTCAGCGAAAGAGGGGCTCTCACAAGCTGTGCAAAGACGTGCGCAAACCGAAAATCGCGGTAGTACCTTTCGCGGCTCGTTTCAAGCGCACGAATCGTCCCCGTCGACATCACAAAGGTCGCGATGCCGCATGCCAACAGTCCAACGATCGCGAACCCTTGGCGCCATAACCTACGCAGGTCCGCCAGAAGCATTCGATCGATAGACCTCATCGCAACCTCCGTCACCAGACCAAGTCTGTGGCTTTGACTCGCACGTCATTGGAATGGATATCTGAAATGCGGCCATCCGATAGACGAACGACTCGATGGGCCATCTGTGCGATAGCCGCGTTGTGGGTAATGACGGCGGTCAGTGTACCAAGTTCTTCATTGATGCGCGCGATCGCTTCCAAGACGACCGCTCCTGTCTTCACATCCAGTGCTCCCGTCGGCTCGTCACAAAGCAAGACGTCTGGCCGCTTACCAATCGCTCGCGCGATCGCCACACGCTGTTGTTCGCCTCCCGAGAGTTGGGATGGGAAATGATTCCGTCGTTCATACAACCCGACCATCCTCAAGGCCTCGCTCGGATCAAGCGGCGATTCCGCGATATCGGCAACCATCTTGACGTTTTCCAAGGCAGTCAAACTCGCGATCAAGTTATAGAACTGGAACACAAAGCCGACATGCTGACGGCGATAGAGCGTTAAGGCGGCTTCGTCCGCTGCCGTCAAGTCATGATCCTTGAAGAAGACCGACCCACTCGTCGGTACATCGAGTCCGCCGAGAATATTCAACAGGGTCGACTTGCCACTCCCCGAAGCTCCCAGAATGACCACGAACTCACCGGCGACTAAGTCGAGATCGACCCCACGCAAGGCATGCACATCGACCTCGCCCATACGATACGTCTTGCACAGTCCCCTCGCGCGGAAGACGATTTCAGTGTGTGCACTGACTGGTTCCAAAGGCATGGCCAACGATTGCAATAAGCGGGGGATAACCGTGCGAAATGTTTCGCGCATCGTGTCATTGTACCTTACCAAAGGCGAGCACGAACCATGCAAGGTGCAA
Source organism: Pirellula sp. (assembly GCA_025459275.1). Taxonomy (GTDB): domain Bacteria; phylum Planctomycetota; class Planctomycetia; order Pirellulales; family Pirellulaceae; genus JBKCUI01. The sequence continues at coordinate 21,443 of JALOQW010000016.1, read as the reverse complement.
GCCCCGAATCGGAAACTCTCGCTCCAACATCGTTGAATGAAGGAATAGGTAGTAGTGGAAGTTGTTCAACTTCCTTGTGAGCATCAACCCGCAACAAGATCCAATACGCTCGTTTGCGTCATTGACATGGGCTGCCCTATCGCTTGAATGCCGACGTGACGAACCGCCATGCTTCTTGGGCTCCGTCCGAGATCGCCTGCGAGGTCCCCCATTTTCCTCCCAAGGATGGGACGATCATGATCGTGATGACGAGGACAACTGCAATCGCCAAGGGAAGGATCGGATCGCGCGAACCCACCGCGACGGATCGGGATGATGCGAAGAAGCTGGTCCGAGGAACGTCCGGCTCCACTTCCTCATCGACCTGTTCCATGCTCAGTTGTATTTGCCCATTGGGTAATAGGGCCTTTTCGAGGATGGTGACTTTCCAGTCCCCCTCCAGCACGTGCAAGCGTGCCATGCCCCCGACTTTAAGTTTTGCCACCGGTTCCGCATCGATGATCGCAACGTAGTCGCAAGCGCTCATCTCGGTAACCCGAAGCGGAATCTTGCGGCGACCGAGTTGCAACGCTCCCCGTTGGTTCTCGTCACTCAAGTGGTATCGCTTGGGATTGAACTTGCAGTCGTTCCGAATCGAACTGTTAAACGCGTAAGAAAGCTGGCTACTCATGGTCGAACGTCCATCCTCACTCGTGAAAGGTCTTTCGAAGGCTAGGGTGCCGGGAAAGGATTCCCAAGTAGGATGCATCCGACGGAAGGCAGAATTTCCAGCTGTTGGCGGAAGATACGGATCGTATGGAATGTAACGGCTCGCCGTTTGCACACTTGAATCCGATTGATTCCTTGGGGAGTGCGAATCGGAGAACACCCCCACTTGCCTACGGATTCAGCAACATTGGCTTTTCTGAGGCTCGTTTTCCAGGCAAGCCTGTTAGTCCTCTGGATTTCGGGCAGGGTTCGCAGGTACAACTAGTCGGGTCCTTCTGACGTTTTTTGGCTATGGAATGTTCGAGTCCGCATCGATGAATAGCGAAGTCACTTCCCATGGGACCGTGGATCCACTGGGAATTCGGGTTTACGACTCTCACGGCTTTTTTGATGAGATGTTCGCCGCGCCCGGGCATCCCCGACCGGGCGTCGAGTTCCTGGTTGAGCGATTGGAGAGTCTGCCGCTCGGAGAGCTTCAACGTCGTCAACGTGCTGCGGATCACGAGTTACTCAACATGGGTATCACGTTCAACGTTTATGGGCATGCGTCTGGAACCGAAAAGATTTGGCCTTTTGATCTCATCCCTCGCGTCATGTTGGAACGGGAATGGCTATATGTCGAGTCCGGTTTGAAGCAACGCATTCGCGCACTCAACATGTTTATCGATGACATGTACCATGAGCAGCGGATCGTCAAGGACGGAGTCATGCCCGAGTACATGATCGCTTCGAGCAAAGGGTATCTGAAACAACTGCATGGCATGAACCCGCCGAAGGGCATTTGGTGCCACATCACCGGGACCGATCTCGTGCGAGGCGCCGACGGCCAAATCTATGTGCTGGAAGACAATCTTCGTTGTCCATCCGGAGTGTCCTACGTTATCGAGAATCGCGAAGTGATGAAGCGAACCTTTCCACAATTGTTCGAAGGACACAACATCCTTCCGGTCGAAACCTACCCAGAACAATTATTGAAGATGCTTCAGTTTGTTGCGCCGGCATCCGTCCGCGATCCGAACGTCGTGGTTCTTACGCCGGGGATCTACAACTCAGCCTACTTCGAGCACTGTTTTTTGGCCCAACAGATGGGAGTCGAGCTCGTTCAAGGCCCAGATCTGGTCGTCAAAGACGGTTACGTTTGCATGCGTACGACGAAAGGACTGCAGAGGGTCGACGTGATTTATCGTCGCATCGATGATGATTTTCTTGACCCCGAAGTTCTGAGGCCCGATTCGAGCCTCGGGGTTCGAGGTCTGATGGATGTCTACCGATCGGGCCGTGTGGCACTCGTGAACGCTCCAGGAACAGGTGTCGCAGATGACAAGGCTGTTTATGCCTACGTCCCGAAAATGATTGAATACTACCTCTCCGAGTCGATGATCCTGCCTAATGTTCCAACCTACATGTGCGCCGACGAAGATCAGCGCCGATACGTACTAGATCATCTGCATGAACTGGTCATCAAGCCGGCAAACGAGTCTGGCGGGTATGGGATCCTTTTGGGGCCCAAGGCAACGCGCGAGCAACTCGACAAGTATCGCCATCTGATCCAAGAGAACCCGAGGAACTATGTCGCGCAGCCGATGCTGGCACTGTCGACCGTGCCTACCTTGTGTGGCGACACGCTGGAAGGTCGACACGTCGACCTGCGGCCCTACATCCTGTATGGTGAAGACATCTACATTGTCCCCGGTGGCTTGACACGCGTGGCCCTCGTCAAAGGCTCCTTGGTCGTGAATTCATCACAAGGTGGAGGTAGTAAAGACACCTGGGTCCTGCGCGAAGAATCCTGATCGCCCACGATTATTCAACGCATTCAACGACCCTTACAAACAAAACCGGCACGGCGCAAGCCGTCCAGTAAAACATCCTAGCGGTACGGCGCAAGCCGTCCGGTGACTCATCGAATCCAGCCACGCAACCCCATTATTGAGATAAAACGCCAAGATGTTATCCCGAGTTGCTGATTCCATTTTCTGGATGCGTCGATACACCGAACGAGCTGAGAATGTTGCTCGATTCATCGACGTGACACTCAATTTGACTTTGGGGTTGGGGGATCATCTCGATTACCAATGGGAAGCTTTGGTCTACACCACCGGCGACCAGGAACGTTTCTTCGAGCTCTACCAAAACGTCAGTCAAGAAAATGTCATTCGCTTCTTGACCTTTGATGAGCAGAACGCCAACTCGATCTTGGCATGTTTGCAGTACGCTCGAGAAAACGCTCGCCAGAGTCGTGAGATGCTCAGTAGTCAAATGTGGGAGGAACTCAACAAGTTCTACTTGTTCGTTCGCGACAGCCGCAACGATCCCCGCGCCATCGATTCGCCCTTCGAATTCTTCACCAAGGTACGGCAATTCGGTTATCTGATTGACGGTGTCGTTTCGGGAACGATGTCCCACGGCGAGGCTTGGAACTTTGGGCGACTGGGAGCTATGCTCGAACGGGCCGACAAGACGTCGCGCATCTTGGATGTAAAGTACTTTCTTTTACTCCCCAGCGTCTCCGATGTCGGGACGTCGATCGACATCAGTCAATGGGGCATGCTTCTGAAGAGTGCCAGCGCGCTCGAGATGTATCGGCGGCGATTTGGTCGACTCTCGCCGAAATTGGTGGCGGCGTTCTTGCTCCTCGATCGTGATTTTCCTCGTGCGGTTCGCTTCTGCATCACGCGAGCCGAACGCTCACTGCTGTCGATCACCGGCGGATCTCCCGGAAACTTTCGCAATCGACCGGAGCAATTGTTAGGACGACTACGGGCGGAGTTGGAGTTCCTGGATATTGACGAGGTCATGCAGGAAGGCCTCCATGACTTCATCGATGGGTTTCAGGGGAAACTCAACGCCATCGGTGACGCCGTGCATGAAATGTTCTTCGAAGTGCAAGTCGCTTAGCCCTTGAGTCGTTTACCCCCAATACCGTTCAATGAAAGTGGGATAGGCTTCTAGCCTGTCAAAACGTGCCGTCAAATCGGCAATGCTCGCACTACATTTTGTGCAGTTCGCAGGCAGGATGCCTACGCCACGACCTTCGTTGAACAGTATTGCGTTTAACCCCGCTTCTCGCACTTCACAGGCACATCTCCAAACGCATGCACCTCGTCGCAGATGCGCCGCAGAACCGCCATGGGATCGTTGGCAGCCTGGGCAAAGCGATCACCGTCAATCACGAGCGGAGCACCGATCACCACGAGCGGAGCACCGTAGCTAGGGGTGCTGATGGCTTGTTCTAAAGACAAACCGCCGACCGCTTGCACGGGTACCGAGACTGCGTCGACGATTTGTCGCAATTCATCCAATGGGTTTGGAGGGCGTTTGCCTGAGGCTGCAATCCCTCGCCGCTCGTCGTAACCAATGTGATGGATGACATAACCGCATCCCAAGTCTTCGAGTCGCTTGGCACCATCGACCATCGTCTCATAGCCAAGGTTGTCCCCCATGACTCCGATGCCGTAATCCCTTCCTGCTTTGACAACGCACTTGATCGTTTCCTCGTGCGCTCTGGCCATGACGACGACATGGGTCGCACCCGCCTTGGCCATCATCTCTGCTTCCAGATACCCGCCGTCCATGGTCTTCAAGTCTGCAACGATGGGCGTATCTGGAAATCGTTCGCGCAGCCCCCGAATGGCGTGGAGGCCTTCTGCAAGGATGAGTGGCGTTCCCGCCTCGAGCCAATCGACTCCTACCCGCATGGCTTGCTCTGCGGTGGCCAGGGCTTCTTCCAGGTTGGTCAGATCGAGCGAAATTTGGACGATGGGCTTCATCTTAAGCGTTTTGAAGTTGGGGGGCGGATTTGCGTTCAAGACATGCAGCAATTTGACGAACGGCCTGCCGCAATCGAGCTTCGTTCTCAACCAGCGACATACGAAGATAACCTTCGCCGGCAGGGCCAAAGCCCCCTCCAGGACTGACCGCGACGTTGCCTTGTTCCAGCAGATGCATGGCGAAGTCGATGGAATTCATGCGCGACGACCATGGCTCAGGAATCTTGGCCCACACGAACATGCCTGCCCGCGGAACGGGTGCTTCCCATCCCATGCGATGGAGTCCTTCGACAAGCACATCCCGTCGGCCTTGATAAATCATCGATTGCTTTTCGACGGTCGCTTCCGTATCACGCAGAGCGACGATGGCCGCAATCTGGATCGCCTGGAACATTCCGTAGTCATAGTACCCCTTAATGGTCGACAGACCGCGGATCATCTCCGCGTTCCCCGCACAGAAGCCAACACGCCAACCTGCCATGTTGTACCCTTTGCTCATCGTCGTAAACTCGACGCCAACATCCTTGGCCCCGGGCGCCGACAAAAAGGACGGAGGAATGTAGCCATCATAGGCCACATCGGCGTACGCGAAATCGCTGATCACCATCAACCCATACCGCTTTGCTAACTTCACGACATCCACAAAGAACTCGGGTTCCACGGTGACGGTCGAAGGGTTGTGCGGATAGTTAATAATCAAGAGTTTCGGACGAGGATAAAAATGTTCGCAGGTGTACGCGATGTTCGAAAGATATTTTTCCGTGTTGGCGACATCCAACGCCACGACGTTGCCCGAGGCCAGAACGACGCCGTACATGTGCACTGGAAAAAATGGAGCCGGGATAATGGCTGTATCCCCAGCACCGATAAGGGCCAACAGCATGTGCGAAAAACCTTCCTTGGAGCCAAGGCATGCGATCGCCTCGGTTTCCGGATCGAGCCGTACTCCATACTTGCGCAGATACTTGCTCGTCAGCTCGCGTCGAAGATTGAGGATCCCGTTGCTCTTCGAGTATCCGTGGTTGCGGACATCATGCGCCGCCTCGGACAATTTCTCGATCACCATGGGGTCGGGTGGGTCCGACGGGTTTCCCATGCCGAGGTCGATAACGTCTTGGCCCGCTCGTCGCTTCTGGTAGAGAAGATTGTTGATGCGACCGAACAAGTACGGTGGCAATCGGTGAACGCGAGGAGCAAACTCCACGCGGAAAGGTGTCTCTGTCATATCAGTTCCATCGTGCGGTTGTATGGATAGGTGCGCAATCGCCCGCGCACCCACCCTTAAGATACGGCACGATGTTGGACCAAGGAAGGACCGGATCCCAGTCCAACCCAGAATCCGCCAGGCAATCCCGTACGACGGACTTCTAGTCCGTCGATCTAGCGAGGTTTCGACGGACTAGAAGTCCGTCGTACCCTAAAACTAAAAGCACTAGCGAGAATAGCTGGGTAGCAAAGTCGTTTACGCAACTTCCTTCAAAAATCCTTCGAGCATCTGAGCTCGAACCGGATTCTGAAGCTTGGCCACCGCCTTGGCTTCGATTTGTCGAACCCGCTCACGGGTCACTTTGAATATTCGTCCAACTTCTTCCAGCGTGTAGCTGTATCCGTCGGTCAGGCCATATCGAAGCCGAATGATTTCACGTTCGCGATACGTAAGTGTCTTGAGCAGAGAATCGATGCGATCCCGCAGGACACCGTTGCCAGCATTGCGAACCGGATTGTCGCTCGACGGATCTTCGATGAATTCCCCGAACGCATTGTCCTCTCCCTCGCCGACGGGGCGATCCAAACTGGTGGGATGACGTCCGATATCGAGCACCCGTTGGACTTCTTCCACGGACATACCCGCTGCTTCGGCGATCTCATAGAGACCTGGCTCACGACGCAACTGCTGTGTCAGCCGTTTTTGAATGTTCCGCAGCTTGCTCAAGACGTCGATCATATGCACCGGAATTCGGATGGTACGAGCTTGATCGGCAATGGCTCGCGTGATCGCTTGACGAATCCACCACGTTGCGTAGGTCGAGAATTTGAAACCGCGTCGATACTCGTACTTGTCGACAGCACGCATTAATCCCGAGTTGCCTTCTTGAATCAGATCCAAGAAATTCAAACCACGATTGCGGTACTTCTTGGCAATCGAAACGACGAGACGCAGATTGCCGCTGGACAATTGACGTTTTACAGCCTCGTATTCCTTAAAGTGCTTTCGGAATTCCTCCACCCTGGAGCGTAACGAGCGTGGGCTCTCTTGAGTGGTCAAGATTAAGTGCCGGAGCTCCGATTGGAATCGGTTCAGTTCTGGGCTCGTCGGGTTTTGCGAGCGAAGCTCCTGAATCTTGGACTGCAAGAAGTCCATGCGTTGAGAGTATTGCTCGAGTTGTCGCATGAGCGGAATGACGCGCCGAGAGCGGAGCGACAGTTCTTCAACGAGAGTCAAAGACTTCATGCGTCGACGTTGGTAGGACTTGCGAGCGGAAGCGCGGTGGTTCTCGCTGGTGCTCTTTCGGACGATTTGGTGGAAGTCGCGCCGGTTCTCTTCGATCAATGCGTCGAGTGTTCGCAAGTTGTGCGGCATGCGAGCCGAAACCTGCTCCTTCGTAAGCCGTTCCGTGAGGGATACCTTGATCGTCCGATCGAACGGCAGAATCCCCGCAGCCACTTTGCGCAAAATCTCGACCGTGTGACGCAGAGCATAGTCATTACCGAGAACCGCGCGACGGAACTTGCGGCGTGTGATTTCGATCTTCTTGGCCAGTGCAATCTCCTGATCTCGACTGAGAAGAGGGATCTCGCACATTTGACTTAGATACAAACGGATAGGATCGTTGGTCAAGCGTCGGGACTCGTGCCGTGTCGGGGTAATGGGGACCGACAATTCATCTTGCTCCAAGCCGTCCTGCTCCGAGCCGTCCTGCTCCTGGTCACCGCGATAGACTTTCAGATTCGGACCGTTCCCTACATCAGCCGCATCGACGATTTCTACACCCGCTTGTTCCAGCGCCAACAACAGCTCGTCGAGTTTTTCCGCGGTACTTGCCTCGTCGGGCAAGTACGAATTGACCTGTTCGTAGGTCAGATAACCTTGCAAACGGCCTTGCGCAAGTATCTGTTGCAGGTCGAGGGTTTGCGTCTCCATGCGTTCAACTCCTTTTGACGTTGGGAACATTGTTGACGGTTCATCGTCCATTGACAAACCGCTGGGTCAACAACGAGGAAAACTTCACTCCTCCGCCGGAACGATTCCGTGACGGATTCTGGCTTGATTCAGGACGCTGCTTAGCAAGTCGACTTCGCTCTGTGCATCCAATGTCTTTTGTTCGAGGGAGCGTATCTGCGATTTTCGATAAGCGATATCGTCTTGAACCGCCCAGCGTTCGCAGAGGGTGTGCAATCGTTCTTCGGCGCTCAGCAACGATTTGGCAGCCTTGAGGCTCGCGTGCTCTTCGATGCTAACCATCACGCTTTGGAGCTGCGGATCCATCGTTGCTGACAGAACGCTCTGGAAGTCCAAGGGGGTTCCAGCCAACTCCAACTCAACGTACATCGCGAAGACTCGCTTGGCGGTGCCGCTGAGCAAATGCTCAGGTGGAAATCGTTCGATGGCCATGGGTGCCAGGTCAGGGTGCAACACCATAATTTCGAACAACTCTGCTTCGATCGGTCGCAGTTCGCCGTACCGAATCCGATCGGCGACCGGGGCAACAGGTTCGGCTACCGCGTCATTGCCCAAAGTTGGACGATTGGATTCGGCGGCCAGTTGCTGCCGGAATTGCTGTCTCCTTGCCGCGTTGGCACGGATCGCGTCCAATCGCGACTTGATCTCGACCTGACCGATGCCAAACTGACGACTCAAACGAGCCAGTATCTGATCCTGACGCAGTCGAGTCACTTCCGTAGCCGAAGCGTTCGGGATCCTCGCGATCGACTGCAGCACACTCTCAAGTGCCGTTGTCGCACGATGCGTGTCCAGCAAAGGATCAAAGCCTTTGCAAACCGTGCGGATCTTGTACTCCAAGGCATCGATGGCTCCGGCAATCAACGATTGAAGTGCGTCTCCTCCTTGCTGGACAAGAAAGTCGCACGGATCCAATGCGTCTGGCAGCGTCAAAATTCGTAAATCGAGTTGCTGCGCCAAAAACAACTCCAAGATCTCCGCTGTGCGACGTTGACCAGCCTCGTCGCCATCCAACAACAAAACCACGGAGTCGCAATAGCGCTTCAGCAACTGAATGTGGTTCTCGCCCAGGGCCGTACCGCAGCATGCCACCGCGTTATCGATGCCATGCTGGAAAGCCATGATGACGTCGGTGTAACCCTCCATCACAATCGCTTGCCGCGTCTTGGCCATCTTTTCGCGTGCCAGGTCCAAACCGTACAGTTGTTGGTTCTTGTGGTACAGCGCCGTTTCGCTGCAATTGATGTACTTCGCAGAGTCGGCCGGAGCACCAGGAAGAACGCGGCCGCCAATCGCTATCGGTCGGCTTTGTGGATCACGAATAGGGAACAGCACACGATTTCGGAACCGATCGTATCGAGATCCACGTTCATTCTTCGTAAGCAAACCGACCGATTCCAGAGCATCCGTACCGATGGATGCGGAAACTCCTCGATCGATGATCCATGACCACGACTCCGGTGCGAAGCCGATCTGGAACCGTTCAATGCTGCGACGATCGATCCCGCGATCTTCGATATAACGTCGGGCCTCGGATGCCTCTGGGGAATTCAAGAAACATTGATGGTACTCTGCGACGGCCCATTGCATGACCTTGTACAGATTTCGCTTGGCATCAACGTCCTCCTTGCGAGATCCTTTGCGCTCCTCAATAACAATTCCAGCTCGATCTGCCAGCAGTCGAAGGGCTTCAGGAAACGTCACCCCTTCTTTCTGCATGATGAAACTGAAGACATCGCCGCCGACGTCGCATACGTAGCACTTCCAGACCTGACGCTCTGGGTTGATTTGAAGACTGGGCCGTCGATCGTCATGGAACGGACAACGTGCAACGAACCCGCGGCCTTGTCGCCGAACGTCCGCATAGCTGCCAATCAAGTCGACGATATTGATCGCCAACCGGACTCGCTCTTTCGTATCGTTGTCAAAAACGACTGCCATTGGGTCTCCTGGCGATCACGTGGATTCCGCCAAACAGGGGGTTCCGCCAATCAGGGTTGTCACGATCGATGCGTTGTGGTATTCCACCGACATCGAAGGCAGCTTCCTCTGCGATCAGCTTAGCGTAGGGAAGGAAATTGGGAATGCGGGAAATCCCAAGGACTGGCACAAGTTAAAGAAGCGGGTTCCATCCTCATCCAGTCACGAGCCTTCCTTAGCTCGGGCAAGGAGTATTCCAGATTCGCAGCCCCTGCGTCAACACCAATTTCCCAGAATCCAATTTCCCAGAATCAATCCTCGAATTCTTTGACATCGACCTGTTCTCCCGCAGTGGGGGTGACCATCGCGTCGATCACGACTTGTGGAGTTTCCTTTGGAATGCGATAGCCCTTCGCATCGCTATCCATCACGACCACATGGTCTCGGTGATGACCCCCGATGGATTGCATAGGCTTCACCCCGATCGAGACACCGACGGCCGATGTGTCAATATCACCAGGCTCTGTCCAGAGCGTACCGTTGTTCTTGGTTTCAACGAGCAAGATGGTTGGGTCATCCGTGATCTGGGCTTTTGACATCGGACCAGTTGCCGGAAAAACGGTATTGGGTCCCACCAAGAGGACATACGTGGTCTCATGATTCATCAACGCGTCATCGGAGTTCGGGCTGGCAAAAGCTGAGGGCATTTCACCGACGAGGGCCATGTTCGCGGGGCTGTCCCACGCCTGATTGAGCTGGAACCTTTGATACAAATCTTCGTAGCCCATGAAGGGCAGGACCAGAACACGCCAAGAGTACAATTTCTTGCCCGCCGCATCGGTCACCACAGGCGGCGGATAGGTGCCATAGCGTGCATTGTAATCGTTCAACGCTTCAACAATCGTCCGCATATTGTCGAGATCTCGCCGCTGAGCTGCAATCGAGATTCCTTGTTGGATTCCTGGGAGCGCGTACCAGATCCCGCCCACAATGCATGCCAAGACAAGCATCACTGCCGACAGCCCGATTGCTAAGGCCATCGCACGTTGACGCGGATCCACTTTGGCCGGGACCTTGCGCGGGGCGACACCTGTCTGGATGGAAGCCACCAGCACACCTTGCTCGTTGCGAGTCGGCATGATGACGTGCCGTCCGCAATTCACACACGGACCAGACTGACCGAGAAACTCGTCGGCGACTTTGGTCTTCGTATAGCAGAATGGGCAAACAAATTCGAAAGGCATCGCTCGGCAACTCGTTCGATCATCCAGTGCGTTTCTGGCCAATGAACTGATAGTATGGTGTACGAACCAACGGAAGGTAAGGAACTTTGGCCTTTTTCTCGTTCAGTAACACCGTATCGAAATGCCGCTGAAGATACGGTATGTGATCAGGGTTAGGGAAAACGTTGTCATTCGCAAACCACATCGGCCAGAACGTCCTGGTAGTCCAGCCATGGCGGCTCATCGATTCACCGGGATACTTCCGAGCGACGTAAAAATCGATCACTCCAATCTTTCCACCCGGCTTCAAAATACGAAGCGCGTTATCGATGGCGGCGAACCAGTCGGGAATCATCGTCAATGAGTAAGAGAACGTAACCACATCGGCGGATCCTTCCGGTGGCGTCCATTGTGTCGCGTCGGCAGTCACCGCCTCTACATTGATCCATCCATGCTTGTTCGATCGATTTCGGACCACCTCGAGCAGAGACGTCGCAAGGTCCACCACATAGATCTTTTCGAAAGCTCGGATCGCTTCCCCGATGCACTCCAGGTTCGCTCCCGTGCCTCCACCGAAGTCAACCCACACCCGGCCACCACCGCGACCCAGCGATTCGTAAACCTCCTCGCGGCCTTGCAGCAATCGTTTCCGAAAGTCGTCGTAATTCGTGGCTTGGCCAGAATAGAAATCCTCCATCCTCTGCGCATGATTCTTGCCTCTAACCGGTCGAAGCGCGAGGTGGTACAGAATTTTCAGATCGTTGAGGAAAGCCATAAGAGACCAAGAATCAAGGAAACATAACTCGAAATGCCACATATCGCAGGCTTACCGGACGCCGGCAAAAACCCATTATCCGACCCACGCTGTGCGTCGATGTCAACCGCAGCGCAAGGTCCAGCCCAAGAATCGCAATCCCGAGCCGAGAAGAAACTGTCCTGCAACGAATCCGAGCGTCAGCATGGCAAAGTCCCACTCCAAGTAAATGGGAACCGTTCCGGACGAATAAAACTGCAGGCGCCGCATCCCTTCCAATCCCAGAATCACGCAGGGAAGAAACCATGCCCATGCCCATCGACCGTCCTTCGACAACGTGACAAACATGGCTCCGAAATGCAGCACGATAAACCACGCCAGCTTGGCCATTGTCAAATACGGGGCGTCCATGAAGTAACCTCGAACATCACGGTACGCGATAGCGTTCATCCGAATGCCGTAACTCCAAAGGCCAGAAGCACACGCGGCTACGACGACCCAACCAAACAGACTCGCCAGCCCAAACGACCACTCGCCTTTGCGACCGTCATCGATCACCGAGGTATCATGCGAGATCCGACACTTCGACTGCCGGACCGCAAACAAATCCAACCCGGTGAACGCAACGACCGGAACGAAAACTCCCATCAGGAAGGCCATGGCATCTGCTCGACTGACCGGCCCTGACATCAAGAATCCTCCCCATGCGGAAAAGATGCATATCAAAGCAAACACCGACCCGATCAACATCCGTGTGGAAATGGTCGCGACGCGGAAATAACACAGCCAACCAGGAATGGACAACTGAGTCATCAGCAATCCAGCGCAAAACCACAAACCCACGTCGGCGTCGCGGACCCACCACTCCTGGATCAATGGCGGCAGAAACAGGTTCCCTGCAGCGCAGGCTACCGTGAAGAGGACACCCGACAAAGCCAATCCAAAGATGCCTCCCATACTGTTCATCGGTTAGCCATCCCGAGGGTAAAACCGACCTGCGGCAACCGAAGGCTCAAACGCTTCGGTTGCCCAAATGGAAGCAATACATTGGAAGCCAAAAAACTCCAGCATGATGCATGGAAACCAACATGCCTTGGAGCTGGAAGCACCCGAGCTAAAAGCCCTTGAATGGGTGGGCAGCGGTGTCTTTTTTGGCGACCATTTGGTCTGCCGTCGGTAGACCTTTCATGGCATTGGCGATGGCGTCGACAGTTGCCTTGTAGTTGAACTCATAAATCTTCCGATCGTCGTTGGCTGCCGGATGAATGAACACGCCGCAAACGATGACGAGATTTTCTGCTTGATCCTTCGGAATGACGCCGCTGGCGACGCTGTCGGCGACCGCCTTCGCGACCGCTGCCTGGGCAGGACCGAACATTTGGACCGCTTGCTTCATCCCCTTGATCGTGACCTTGGTGATCATGACGGTCGAAGGCTTGACCGCTACGTTTGGCTCGAGAACGGCCAGCAGATTGCTGTGGCCGGAGCTTTGCGTGGCCAACGCATTGGCAAATGCGATACCGACAGGACCGTCCTTGCTACCGATCATCAAGTCGATATGAGCGATTTCATTTCCTTCGCCGACCAGGGATTCCCCAACATACATGGACATACTTGCTACCCCAAACACAGGATGTGGAACGGTTTTCCGCGAACAGCACGCGTTTCTGAACACGAGAGGGTAGCAAACCGCAACATTTCTGCAACGCGGCCCCGCCCCGCGACGGGCCGGTCGCATCGAATTTGCCGATTCCGACCCGTTCCAACCCTCATTTTCCCTCCGTTTTCAATTGGATTTTGGACGCCAGTCAACTAAAGTAGAAGGATTCCAGGGCCGCTGTGGGCGATCGGCATACCGATTGCTCATTCCGAACACTTATGTGTGCAGAGCATCATGGTTGTGGTATCAACTAGCGAAGGCTCCTTCCTTCGCGTGCTGCTCCTCCTGGTATGAAACAAGTCAACAAGGGTTTAGGCTATGAAACGATTCCTGTGCAATGTTGGGTTGGCCATCGCAGTCGCTGGTTGGGGGGCCTCGGCCATCAGGGCCGACGAGGCAGCTAAGAGCAACGTCAAAACCAAGCCTGCGGCACAGGCAACCGCGAAAAAGAGCAAGCTTGCAGCCTCCGGCAAATCGAAGTCGCCTGCCAAGCGAGTCGATATGTTTACTGCGATGGACGAAGGGCTGATCACCGTCGACTACATCGGCAAGGACGCAACCCAAGCCAATCTCATCTTCCGTAACAAGGGAGATGAACCTCTCGACATCGCCCTCCCCGAAGTTTTTGGCGCCGTTCCCGTTCTTCAGCAAGGTATGGGTATGGGTGGAATGGGCGGCATGGGAATGGGCGGCATGGGTGGTGGCGGCATGGGCATGGGTGGCATGGGTGGTGGTGGCATGGGTGGTGGCGGCATGGGCGGCGGCCAGGGCATGGGAGGCGGCATGGGAGGTGGCGGTATGGGCATGGGTGGTATGGGCGGAGGCGGCATGGGCGGCATGGGTGGTATGGGCGGCATGGGTGGTATGGGTGGTATGATGCGAGTTGAACCCGATCGCCCTCGAAAACTCACCGTTGCCACCGTCTGCCTCGAGCATGGCAAACCTGACCCCAATCCGCGAATGAAGTACAAAGTCGTCCGACTATCCGAAGTGAACGCCAAGCCTGAGGTTGCCGAATTGTGCAAAGCCCTCGGTCACGGCCAAGTCAGCCAGAACATCGCACAAGCAGCCGCCTGGCACATCGCCAACGGGATGAGCTGGCAAGAACTCGCGACCAAGCCACGTGTGATCTCCGAGTACACTGGCATCGAGTATTACTTCTCGCCGATTGAGATTCAGAACGCACTACGTTTGACATCGATGGTTACCATCGCTGCGGAAAGCACTGTTCCTTCGGATAGTCCAGGAGAACAAGCCGCATCGTCGGGCGAGACCGCTTTGCTGGAATCCCCAGGCGAGAGCGAAGGCAAGTAGCTTCAAGTCGATCGACTTAGATCGCTATCGAACCCAAGCGGCCCGAATCGTCGGGCCGTTTTCGTTGGCGGATCGATCGCGTCCAACGAGCTTCACGAAAACCACGCAATTGGACTAGACGCCGATAGGCTATGAGCTACTATTTCTCTCGCGGGATGGAGCAGCTCGGTAGCTCGCGAGGCTCATAACCTCGAGGTCGTCGGTTCAAATCCGGCTCCCGCAACTTCTCTGTTTGGTTAGGAAACTGACCGCAGTAGGTTATTCGAAAAAGCCGACGTTTAGCGAACACGCAAAACGTCGGCTTTTTTCGTGTTTTCCTGCAATCTCCCGGGTCTCGACCACTCCCAAGAGACTCCATTTCCGGTCGACACTCTCGCCAAATCAGCCCCTCTCTGGGGCCAATCAGAGACCAAATACTCTCCGAGTCTCTGGGTTATGAAAAACGCCGGGTTAACGACTCTGGGTAATTCCCTGTCTGTCTCACTCGGGATTCTTTTTTTCGGCTGGTCCGACTCAGTAGCCAGCGACAAGTTACGGACTCTGCGGCTGGTGATTGGAAGCGAGAACAGCCAAGAAAGCGAAATTCGTCTTCGGATCTTGCATACCAACCCAGAGCGATTCACACCGTGGATTGTTTCAGTCCGGAAACCATCGTGACGGCCCGCATAACTTTCGAATTAGCTCAACTTAAGTTTTTAGAGTATCGGCAACCCGAATCGAACGCGACCGCATAATCTTGATTTCTGGTCACGGTTGCTTACGGCACTGAATTGCATCACAAGCCGCAGCCGCAGCCTGTTTCCCAGACACGACCATCTGCAGCCATCACTGGAGTGTGTTCGTGTGAAGGTGGGGACGGATTGCGGTTGTTGTAGCCGCCGTAATGCGCAACAGGTGACCATACAGGACTGACGGGGGGAAGCTCAGGGGCAAGATGGCTGAATTTACCATTGCCGTAAACAACCTTCCCACCGACCATCGTCAGCAAACTTTCAATGCTTCGTATCGCATCGGCCTCAACAGAAAAATAGTCACTGGACAGAACCACCAAGTCAGCAAACGTGCCTTGAGAAAGCGTACCCTTGCGATCGTCTTCGCTGCTAAACCAGGCGCTTCCATGAGTATAAAGTCGCAGGGCTCCCTCTCGCGTCAAGCAATCAGCCGTGTCATGCAGCTGCGTTCCACCTACCGTTTTTCCAGTCACCAGCCACCACAAACAAGTCCATGGATGATAGCTCGCAACGCGAGTCCCGTCCGTTCCCGCGCCAACCGGTATTCCCATCTTCAGCATTTGACGGATCGGTGGAAGCTTCTTCGCTTGCTCGACTCCATAACGTCGGATGAAGTACTCACCCTGATACGCCATTCGGTGTTGGATCGCGATCCCGCCTCCAAGCTTTTGAATACGTTCGAGATTTCGATCGGTTACGGTTTCCGCGTGATCTATGAACCATCGCAAATTGTCGATCCGATGCTCACGATGCACGCGTTCGAAGATGTTCAAAAAACGTTCGATTGTCTCGTCATACGTCGCATGAATTCTCCATGGCCACTTGGCTTCGGCTAGCTTTAAAACGATTGCTTCCAACTCCGACTCCATCACAGGTTTCATATCTGGTCGAGGTTGCAGGAAGTTTTCGAAGTCCGCTGCACTCCAGGCAAGATTTTCGCCCGCACCGTTAACTCTCAGAAACTCCGAACCATGCCCCGGCTTCGTCATGCCCAGCCAACGTGTGTAATCGTTTAGCTCTTCACCGGGCTTCTGCGCGAATAGACTGTAAGCGATTCGGACGGTAAGGTGGCCATCCCTCTCAAGCTGATTCACGACCGAGTAATCGTCAGGATAGTTCTGCCCTCCACCACCCGCATCGGAAACGCTGGTAACTCCAAAACGATTCAGTTCCCGCATGAAATGACGAGTCGAATTCAATTGGTCTTCAAACGACAATTTGGGTGCGTTCGCAATGGTCGAATAGAGGATCAAGGCATTCGGCTCCGCGATCAATAGTCCCGTGGGATTGCCACGCTGATCTTTTGCAATCAAACCGCCGGGTGGATTGGGAGCATGCTTGTCCAAGCCAAGAACTCGAATGGCGGCCTTGTTGAGCATGGCGGAATCGTAAAGATGCAACAGAAATACCGGTGTGTCGGGGGCCGCCTCGTTCAACTCTTTGAACGATGGCATTCGGCCCTCGGCAAATTGAAACTCGTTCCAGCCTCCAATCACTCGTACCCATTGTGGCGGCGGCGTTCGCTGAGCCTGCTCCTTTAATTGTCTCATCGCCTCGGCAATGGTGGGCAATCCGTCCCAGCGAAGCTCCAGATTGGAAAACAAACCCGCACGAATGACATGCAAGTGCGAATCGTTCAGCCCTGGAATCACACGACGATTTTCAAGGTCGATCTGTAGCGTTGAGGAATTGGCGAGTCCCAGGATTTCATCATTCGACCCGATTGCAGCAACCCGTCCATCTAAAATGGCAATGGCAGCGACTTCAGGGCGCAATGGATCATACGTTGTTATACGACCGTTGAATAGAATCGATTCAATTTCCATGAGTATGCTCTTTGTATTTTTGGCGTTGGCTTAGCCACGAGTGAAATAACTTGGTTAAAAACGGCATAACGACCCAAGTCAGAGTCGAAACGACCGCTACGTTAATGGATGCCGCGCGAACGAGCCAATGCTGGTTCGACAACATGGGGCCGAGCAGGTGTGACCATAACAAAGCCACCGGTAGGACACCCATGAATGTCAAGATCGCCATCTTCCATCGCGGCGGCATCCATCCTCGTTCGGATCGAAAAAATGCTTCCAGTCCAGTCAGTTTGCGATGTTCCGGCTCCCCCTCAACCAGTGGCTCTACATCGAGCAGCCATCTGTTGAAAACGTCCGAAGCATAGAACTTTTCTGCTGCGGCTTCGCTCTCAAACGATCGCAACACACCGTACTCGCGATCGTTGTTGCCCGGTGCTGGTCTCAAAATATGAACCCCAACCACGCCGTCAGTCGCTATCGACTGACGGACGAAAGCCAACAACTGCTCATCGAACTGTTCTTCACATCCCGGACGTACTCTTCTGGTGACGGCGCAATGAACGACTGGCATGAAACCGCTCCGCTTGCATTAGCTGGGCACTTTGCGAGCTGCCGGAGCCTTATGCACCATCGTGTAACAATACTCGATGCCCGTGCCATAGGCTCCGCCATGATCGCGGAACAACTGCATCAATGCGTTGTAATGGTCACGGTTGGCCCAGTCTCGCTGGAATTCGAGTACCGTGGCGATGGTGGTCATGCGAACTGCACCGGCCTGTACCATGCGTGATAACGCCGCGTCATGAGCTGCTGCGGAAGTCCCGCCGCAAGCGTCTTCGACGACAAAAATGTTGTAGCCTTCCGCGATCATGTTTAGCGTTGGCCAAGCGATACAAACCTCCGTCCACAGTCCGGACATGATGATATTCTTCTTGCCGGTAGCCTTGATCGCCTCGCGGAATGCAGGGGTATCCCACGAATTCATCCCCGTCCGTTCAATGGGAGTTTGCTCGGGAAATACATCCAACAGCTCCGGCCACATAGGCCCGCTGAACGATTCGGTTTCCACGGTTGTCAGGATCGTTGGAACACCGAATTCTTTAGCTCCTTTGGCAAGCAACAAGACATTGTTGACCAGTTGCTGGCGATCGATGCCACTGGCAACGCCAAAAGTCATTTGTGGTTGGTGATCGATAAACACCAATGCACAGTTGTCAGCGGTCAGCAATCCACCGTCCGTATTTGGAAGTATGTTTTTCATTTTATAGCCTTTCGTTTGAGTCAAAAAAACGTCCTTAGAAAAAATCGTGTCTAGTCATCAGCGAGCGAAAATAGTGTCTACATGGTTTTCCTTTCGGTTTGGAGGAGTACTGGATTTGAAATAACGGATCGGCGTTCGATGTCAAGCGAGATCGAACAGCATTACTTCTGCGCGATTATCAGCACGAAGCGACAGAACGCCCTCTTCACTTAAGGCAATCGCATCGCTTGTTTGTAGCAAATGCGAATTGGCATGAACCGAACCGCGGAGCACCTGCAGCCAAGCATGACGCCCTCCGGATATTGCATGAGACAATTCCTTACCAGCGGTCAAATCTGCTAGGTATACATTCGCATCTTGATGAATCACCAAAGAACCTGCTACTCCTGTGCGAGATGCGACCAGTTGCCATTGGTTCTGGCGCTCCTCAGGGGCGAACCGCTTCTGTTCATAACTCGGTGCGATGCCTTTACGCTCGGGCAGCAACCAGATCTGGTAAAAGTGCGTTGCATTTGATCCTGACGGGTTGAACTCGCTGTGTGTGATGCCTGTCCCCGCCGTGATTCTCTGGAACTCACCAGGCCGCAGCACTTCTCCGTTGCCCATTGAGTCTTTGTGCTCCAACTCCCCATCAAGCACATAGGAAACGATCTCCATGTCTCGATGAGCGTGCGTTCCAAAACCCTGACCGGGCGCGACGCGATCTTCATTCATGACACGCAATGACCGAAATCCCAGGTGGTTGGGGTCATGGTAATCGGCAAAAGAAAACGTATGGTACGATTTCAACCAGCCGTGATTGGCATAGCCACGTTCGTTCGCGCGTCGAATGGTAATCATAATGTAATTCCTTCTTGTATGGTTTACATGTAAACGATATGGGTTAAGAAAAAGCAATTGCCAGGAAGCAATTGCTTGCGATTGCTTTGATTGCCAATTCAGAACGAAGCCGCAATTTTCTCGGCTGCTTGGTTTGCACTTCGTCGCCGCGATGGGTCGACTGATATTTGGCAAGAAACGACTTTGCCACGAAGATGGACTTCGAGCGCTCTTTGCGAGGGGAGGCTTCGATGTAAAGCAATTTGGCCATAAAGATCTCCTGGGTAAAACGGTGAATGGGAATCTGTTGTTAAGGGGAATTTTGAGTTTTAAGTAAGGATCGATCGCAAGTCGTTTACATGTCAACAATAACGGTAAAACCTCTTTTCATTCTCGAATTCCTTTGCGAACCTTTTCCAAAATTTCAATGAGTGCTTTCAAGTCGGTTTTGGAAACACTCGACAGCAACGAAGCATGCAAATCGAGAATGGGTTGGTCAAGTTCTTTCAGCAAGCGACTTGCGGAGGGGGTCAGTTCAATTTCGAAGACTCTTCCATCTTTTGCAGACTGCGTTTTGGTGATGAGTTTCAGGTGCAATAACTGATCGACCACGCGAGTGATGGCTGGGGCGACTTGGATCATCCGAGCGGCCACTTCCAAGCAGGGCAATGGTTTGCCCTCGCCCCGCAAAATTCTCAGCACATTGTATTGGCTGAGTGTCAAATCGTACTCGCGTAACAACCGAGCCAGTCGATTCTCTAACAAATCGCTAGATCGCATGACGGCCAACATCGCTTCCTGTTCTACTGAATCGAACGGGCCGCGTTTCTTAAGTTCGCTCTGCAGTGTTGATGTCATGTTTACTCGCTACTAAGTAATCAGTGGCCGACTCCTCGTTACTTTACATGTAAGCGAAATGCAAGTCAAGTACACTAGGCTGAGAATTTTCCAAAATTTCAAGCGAGTCGCGGTTCGGACGTTTTGCATAGATATATCTGGGAGGGACGTTTTTTCGGCTCCCTCCAAGGTCTTTCTGTGGAGCACAATCATCGACGCTAACTCTCTCGACTCCCGTCCCTATGTGGACGACCTGCCGTGTGATGCTGCATCAGTTCGTCGCAGGTCCATCGCCGTGATCCTTCCCCGTGCCTGCCTCGGCTCTTTCTATTTCATCACTCGGATTGGGTTGTCAGGAAAACATGGATTTCCGAATCGTTATCGACTCGCGAGAGCAGGAGCCTTACACGTTCGCATGCGAGGTAGTGAAAGCTAAGCTTGACGCCGGTGATTACTCGGTGGTTGGCTGCGAACAGCGAGTGGCCGTTGAGCGCAAGAGCCTGCGTGATTTCGTCGGCACCGTCATTCACGATTTTGATCGCTTCGCTCGCGAGCTTGCCAAGCTATCCGCGATGGAAGCGGCATGCATCGTGGTTGAAGCTGATCTAACCGCAGTGCTCTGTGGCCTGCACCACGACGCACTCAGGGCGGTCGCGCCACAGTCATTACTTGGTTCGTCCACTTACATTGGCATCAAGTATCGGGTGCCAGTTTATTGGTGCGGATCGCGACCAGCGGCCGTCCGATTCACCGATGCCTACCTGCGATCGTTCGTTCGTGTGATCTCCAACGCAGGAGATCTACACCATGAGTAATCGTATCAGTGGCACGGTCGATCGAGTTTTCTTCACCAGCGCCAAGTTCTCCGCCGGCGCACTTGTTCGCGACGACGGCGATCGTGTGCGTTTTCGGGGGCCATTCTGCGTGAGTGAAGGCGAACTGGTCACGCTGACGGGGCAGTGGAAGAGCGATCCCAAGTATGGACCGCAGTTCGATGCGAAGAGCGTGAGCTACGACCTGCCGGAAACGCCCGAGGGTTTGGTGCAATACCTCGCCAAGCATCCAGCGTTTACCGGCATCGGAGAAACAACGGCGCGAAAGATCGTCTCGTACGTTGCAAGCGCCGAGCATCTCGATCGCGTGATCCGCCAGGATATCGAGGAACTGCATCGAGCTCTGCGGATTCCCAAACGGACTCTGAATTCATTGCGTGAAGCGTGGATCGCCAACAGCGCCGAGAACGAAGTTCGATCGTACTTGGCAGGCTTTGGGCTGTCTCATCACCAGATGGAGACATTGCTCGAAGAATTTGGATCCTCGGTGGTTGGCGTGCTTCGAGCGAATCCGTATTTGATCATCCGATACATCAAAGGCTATGGATTCAAACGCGTCGACAAGATCGCGCGTTCGATGGGCATTCCCAAAGAGCACCCGGGGCGGCTTGAAGCCGCACTGTG
>JALOQW010000207.1 GCA_025459275.1 Pirellula sp. | reverse complement strand
CCGGTTCAAGACCTCCACCCGATTTTTCCGCCAACAGCTGATCGCGGACCGCTGTCAACGCGAACCCTAGGAGGTTCGTTCCTTTCCAAGTAAGCGGGTTAAAGGCGTGAGGGTGATGACGATCAAGACCGATTCCCCAAATATCATCATGAGGGGAGGCCTCGACAAGAATGGATTGGTGAGAATTGGGTGATGCAACTCGGTAGCCGACGCCCTTTTCACGGATCGCAACTTCGGGCGGCGGCTCAGCTTTGCCAGCGTTGGTCTCGTATCCGGTAGTGGACAGCAGGTAGTCCTTGAGGTCCTCGTGCTGTGAGAACTTTTCGAGATTCCCTCGTCGAACAACTTCGAATTTGTGTTTATCCCATATCTCAACCCGAAAATTTCGGACCTTGCGACCTAAAGCTTTGGCTTCTCGCGGAGATTCGGCGCGAAGAATCGCTTCGAGGGTCGCTTCATCGGAAAACAGTCTAGCTTTCTCAGCCATCATCCAGTGTTCTGCTGTGGGATACAGGACACCATCTACAGCAAAAGGCCGGAGAAACCACTGGCTCAAACATGAAGCATTGACGCCGTACGTGGGGGGTGTGTGGCCATAAAAGAAATGAAACGGGAAACGTTCGCCCTGCCTCCAGCGTTGTTGTAAGTCGTTTAAGTCTCTTGGAACACTCATGAAATGACACCTTGGTTGCATATGGAAGTAAACGGAGGCTTTTGGTAATCGTCATATCGAAATCGGTGACACTCGAAGGCTGAGTTGGGTTCCGTCAGAAACGGACAATGTTGCGGCATCCACCGTCTGGCGATTTTGAAGTTGCGCTTTTCGTGCCAATCCCAACCCGAAGCGTTAGCGAGGGAATGACTTACGACTTGATCGTCATGATCCACATCCGATCCCTCGCTGACGCTTCGGGTTGTGATTTTTTCCTACTTTTGGTTCGAGGAAACGAGAGTGCGCAACTTCAAAATCTGGCGACAGTGAATCATCGTTGGATCTACGAAGGCCTAACGTGCCAAGCGAGAGCCAGTAAGCCGAAGGCAGCAACCCAACTCCCGACAACCCGAATCGCTATGCGTTGCCAGTTCGCCTGCACCGCTACGGCGGCGGCACTCAGTAGGAGCGATACCACACCCACCGCACTCACGATCCCAAGCGATGCAATGAACGAAGTCTGCGTGGCCGACATGGCGGCACCATTCCAACTCCCATGAACGAGTCCTACCACAACCGCCAACATCACGATTCCCCATGTCGGCAGTTTGGGGCTCGATGCCAGGAGAAGCCCTGTTGCCAATAGACTAAAGGCCGTTCCCCAAGCACTTCCTTTTGCCAAGAAGTCCACCCAACAGCGCAAGAGCTACCACTACAAGCAGATCGTCCAGCGAGACGAAGAAATGGGCGACGCCGTCAAAGAAAGGGCCCACACCGGAAGTAACCAAGTGTGCCAGGAGGCTCATCTTTGAACGATTCCTAAACTGTTGAGCAAGAAGTAAACGCCACTCGCCATGACCAAGGCGCCGGCTCCACGCAAACACTTCTTCCCCCACGGCCAATGGCTGATGCACCCGATGCCAATACCAGCCGCGTGCAGTAAACCCGTCCCCAAGACGAACCCCAAACTATAAAGCAAGCCGCTCTGTCCTTCCGGCAGTTCGGTTCCATGCGCATGACCGTGAAACAATGCAAAGACAGCCACCAAGCTGAGTGAAACAGCGATTGGAGGTCGGGCTTCCAGCAAGACCATTAGACCCAAAACAATCGCAGAACAGGCGATACCGATCTCGACCCCCGGGAGGGGATAGCCAAGCAAACCCATAGCCGCTCCCATCGCCATCACCAATGGAAAGGCTATGGGCAAGAGCCATAACGCAGGAGCGCCTAACTGAGCGCCCCATAACCCAACCGCAACCATGGCCACCACATGGTCCAATCCCGAAATCGGATGCGTGAATCCAGCCACGAAACCACCACCGAGGGGAACGCCACCGTGGTTTCCGTGCGCGAAAACCATTTTGTCTGCAATCAGGACCAGCCCCAGTGCCATGAGGGACCTAACCAAGTTCGGACGCTGGATCAGAAACATACTCGCTCTCAACTTCGAATTATTCATTATGGGTTTAGCATCAGCATAACTCGTTGGATCGTCCAGAACGCTCCTAGAGAGCCAACGGCATAAGCGGGCAAGCGTTGGACCCATCGAGCTCGATCTAATTCCAAGGTTCGCAACGACCTGGCAATCAGAAGAGCGATCGCGACAAAGGCGAGCTGACCTGCTTCGACACCAAGGTTGAAAAACAGAAGCGCCGATGGAACATCTCTCTGAGGCAATCCTGTAAGGGTCAAGCCACTCGCGAAACCAATCCCGTGCAGCAGTCCAAATGCGAACGAGACGATCCAGGGGTGGCGTATCGTAAAACTCGATTCCCCACGCCACTTGCGAACGATCTCCGGTCCCAGAAACAGAATGCTCAGCGCGATCATGCAATTCAGCGGCGCTTCAGGCACATGAATGACTGAAAAGACCGAAAGGGCCAGCGTAATGCTGTGCGCGATCGTAAACGCTGTAATGGTCTTCAATAGACCCGTGGTGGAATCGACCAGCAACAGCAATCCCAACACGAAGAGCAGGTGATCGACCCCCAAGAGAATATGCTCGACCCCGATCCAAAAATAGGTATTCACCACCTGCCAGCCGCTGGGTGCTGCCGTTACCAACAGTGATGGCGATTCCGGCATCAGGCGTGCTACCTGAGTGGTTCCGTCCAGGCGCTCAATCCGAACCAGGACATCGGTCAATGTATTTCGAAGCCCATCGATCTGAATCGTGGACCCGATCAAAGCATTGGGTTCGCGAAATTGCCATCGTTCGACGTAAGCACCCCCAACAAACATGCCATGTGGTTCGGTCAATGGCTCGGCGGAATCTGGCAATTGGACATACAGACCCAAGCGCAGATTGTCACCTTGGGCAGGCACCTTCCACATCAAGTCAAAACTATCGGAACTGGTTTGCTTGAGCTGAAGATATGCGGGCCTCGCTTCATGAGCATAAGCCGCCAATCCGAAAACCAGCCACATGGAACACAACAAACCGCAGCGTATCATGGTTCTTGAGTCGCTGTGTCTGGCCATTCAATGTCGATTTGGTACTTCTTGAGCAATTCCTGATAAAAGCTCTCAGCCAACTCCTCGCGGCGTTTCTGTTCCCAGTCTCTGCGCACAATCTCTAGCACATCGTCTAGAGGAGGCAGACGCCCTTCGATCCGCTCATCGATCCGCACCACGTGCACCCCATATGCGGATGGAATGGGTCCGTGCCACTGTTCCAGAGAGATCGCCTTCAATCGTTCCGCGAACGTCTCCCCAAACATACTGGCGACCTCTCGTAACGACCGGTCTTGAGCCTGAAACTCCAACAGAGTGGAATCTCCCAGTTCTGCAGCGTTCGCGGATGGATCACTCTGAAGCGTTCTCAAAACGGTAGTGACCTGTTCATCCAAATCCTCCGCGTGCCGCTCGGGATCCAAGTAGATTTGCCGAAAGGAAACCCTCGTGTTGACACGATAACGGTCTGGATGCTTTTGGAGGAAGCTGGCTAACTCTTCCTCGGTGGGTTCGATCTGACTGGCTAGATCATCCGCGATGAAATCGATCTTTTGTTGAATGCGGCGACGAATGATCGTGTCATCCTGGTCCAATCCCAGCTTCATCCCTTCTCGGTAGGCAATTTCCTCACGTACGAACTCGTTGACCAACCCGCGCAGTTCCGCTTCGGTGGGTTGCCGTTGCCAGGTGCGGGAGAAGATGGATGAGAGGTGCTCGATCTTGCCAGCGGATACCACTACCCGTTCGGAGGATGGCTTTGTCTCCCGATTGAGAACCGAGTAAGCCACAAAAAGCAAAGCCCCGAGGAAGAGAAAATGGAATAGCGGTTCTCCAAGAAGAGTTCGGACGATGGAGGTCGAACTCTTAGGCTTGTCAGTCATGCGGTCGCCTCGGCACTCTTGCCATCACCGATTCGATCCGGTTCCAAGCTGCTAGATCCTTAGCGACTTGGGGACCAAATTCAGGATGGCGTTCCACGAGCTGTCCATAGCATTCGATCACCCGTTCTCGCAAACCCGCATCATCGCGCGATCCGTGCATCGATAGCGCCACGAAGATGGCTTGCAACTCTTCCGACGTTCGATCGGAACTTTGAAGATATGTTTTTTCGATCTGATCAATCGCTGCGATTCGATCGATCTCAATCGCTGCCGTAGCCCATGCTGCAAGATTGGTTCGAATCCCAAACTGCTGAGCAGCGAGCAATGACTCGCGAATTCTGTTTCGGTCCAACTCCGAATCGCTTTGTGCCAGGAATAAAATGGCTAAGCCTCGCCATTCGATGTAGCGTCGCTCTTCCAGCATCGGTTCATAGGCTTCGCGCTCGATCCTGCGACCTAGTTCGCGGACCGTGGTATAGGGAGCGCGTCCCAACTCCAGATAAGCCAACTCGCAGATGCGATTCTCTTCATGACCCAACAAGGGAACAAAGAAATCGACGCGATGCTTTGTAGCATCCGGGCCGGTCCAAGTGGGGCCTACCTGGAGGATCCGTTGCACCAGCGCTGCATAGCCCGAACTCATCCATCCTAGGCTTCGCCAAGGGCCACCAGGTACCTCCTGAATGAGGAGGACGTGACACTCGGGGTGGACCTCGAGGGCTCGCTGGGTTGCACTGTCGACGAGCAAGTCGATTGGTGAGCCGTCGTACATCCCCTTCAACGCAACACCTGGCGCGTACTGAAAGGGATGTTTCGGATCGGGACGCCCGAGCAGAACGCAATGGCTTTCGAGCAGGAGATCCGCTTCAGTCTTGCTAGGGAACCCAATGCAGATTGGGCATGCCACGGCGGAAGCAGCCAGCGGCATGCACAGAATGAAGATCATCACTCCATCAACAACGCGTCGGCACATGGCGGCGTTCTGCCTACTCCATCGAATCAAGGCGTATACCAAATAGGACTCGTGTAGGCTCGCTCTTGAATGGATAGAGGTACTTCTGGAGGTAACTTGATACCGTAGTGTACCGCATCGTAGAGTGTCCAACGGGGCGTTGGGATCTCGATGACGCGTGCATAATAGAACGCAGATCGCTTGGCATCAAAGTCAGGGTCGGTCCATACGGCGATCAGTTCTGGGTCTCCGATTGTATTGGCCCAGGTCGCCTTGCTGGTATCGACGGTGTTACCCACCGGAGGCAGATTCCCCTTGGCATCGATTTGACGTCGATCCGCATCGCCCCAAGCGACATTATAAATCTTCTCTTGGGCCTTTCCTTGTTCATCCAGCCAGCCTTTGATGATTTGGATCCGATCCAAATTGCCGCTCAAACTGTCTTTGAGCGCGGCTACGAGGAAGGTAGGTGATTTTCCGCTCGGAGCCGTGTATAGATCGCCTCCCATCGGAACACCCTTGGCATATCCCGCTGCTGCAGGTTGCCGGCTCTGGGCATCGTCGGGAGTGAAGTCGAATCCACCGAAGAATCGGACGGTCATTCGAGGTCCTGTCGTTGCATACGTTTCTTTACGGTGCATCGCATCCCAGATGGCTTCGCGAGAGTTCTCGGTCGCCCAAACGCCGGTATATCCTGATGCCCCCAATTCCCAACCCTTGACGACACGGCCTTCGAAGTTGAACGCGTCTTCGTCCCATCGTTCGTCGCTTGGTTCCGAGGCTGGAAACTTGCCGAAGAAATTATTTTCTTCGCCCGTCGAAAGTCCCGTGTGCGCGTCGGTCGCTCCCACCAACCCAAACTTGAAGGGATTGGCCCCGAGTTTCTGTTGGATCTCCAGGCCATGCTTGTATGCTTCGCGCGCATATTCATGGCTGAGCATCCCCGGCTTCTTGGGAACCACATTCAAGTTGCCTTTGTCCCAGATCTCAAACTTGGCAAACTCATCGTTAGGCGAAAGCGATGGATGTTGTTCGCTCGTCCCTTTGCCTTGGGTGACTTCATAGAGTCGTTCCCATTTGCTTCGAGTCTCGGCCCATTCTTTGGTGAGCGGTTTGCCTTCGAAGGTCTCGACGGCAAACATTAGGCCATTGGAAAGGTTACCGTTGTGAGGAATGGCCAGCACATCACCGCCGGTCTTCTCTTCATAGCGTTCCATCCATTTCCAGAGCTCCTCGGGGTTCTCTGTTTGGAAGGTTGTTAGAGGTAACATGCGTTGCGCTTTGTCCGCATTGTCGCGATAGATCACATTGCGGTGCAGGTTGTTACCACCTCCATAGTTGGAGGTCCATTCATACGCGATCAACGTACTGAATCGGCCTGGGTCGTTGTATTTGTCGGCGAGAGAGGTGTACTTGTGCCAGATCCCTTTCAAGACATCCGGATCCGTCAGGGCTTTCGGAACCTTCCCTTGTCCTTGGACGGTGATCATCTCCATAACTGCGGCCATGGCTTGATCCGGCCCTGCATTGAACATCGTGTGCCAGCGTTTGAGCTGTGGATCTTGCATCAAGTCCGGTCTTCCTGCGATCACCTCGGCGATCACTCCCAAGGCATCGGAATGGTCAGCAATGGCAAGCCAATCCAAGGGTCTCGCGAGTCGAACCGGTTGACCCGAGGAAGAGACAACTTCCTCACCTCGGGCAAATCGATAAGCGACTTCAGGGCCTAGACGACAACCACCCCCAACGGCGTCAGGTGACCAGGACGTATGCAGGTGCATCTCACCCCACAGCGGACGATCGGGGAACGATCGGCCTGCATAAGGGGAGTAAGCGTCGGTCTTGAAATACTTCTTGGTCTTCTCTGCTTGAATCGTGCCTATGTCTGTTGTGACGCTCTGTTGAGCCATGGCGACCGGACCAGACATCAGCAGGGTGATGATCCCAACGCGAAAAAAACTACAGGCATTCATTGAAGGGTTCCTTCGAAGAAGAGACTGGCCGACTGGCGGCAAAAGGGAGATTAGGGGGTATACCAGATGGGTGAGGTGTAGGCCCGTTCTTGAGTGGACATCGGGACCTCCGGTGGCAGCTGGAGCTTGAATCGCTTCGCTTCGTACGCAGTCCATCGGGGCGTTGGAATCTCCAACACACGAACGTAATAGAAAGCAAGCTGCTTGCTGTCGAATTCCGGGTCCTTCCAGACAGCGATCAATTCGGGGGAACCGATGGTGTTCTTCCACGTTGCGTTTTTGGCATCGACGGTGTTGCCGACGGGTTGCTTGCAGCGGCCGTCTGGACCGATTTTGCGTCCATCGGAGACCGCCACATCATAGACGCGTTCGGAGGTGGAGCCATCTGCATTCAACCAACCTTTGACCACTTGAATGCGATCCAGGTTGCCGCCGTACGGATCCTTGAGCGCAGCCACAAGGAAGGTCGGTCCTTTCCCCTCAGGTGCCTTTTTCAGATCGCCTCCCATCGGAACCCCCTTTTCATAGCCCACTCTGGCGGGCTGACGGGTATTGGTGTCGTCGCTGGTGAAGTCCCATCCCCCAAAGAATCGGACCATCATGCGGGATCCCGTGGTCGCGTAGACTTCTTTTCGTTTCATGGCATCGAAGATGGCTTCGCGCGTGTTCTCCGTAGCCCAGACGGCTGCGTAGCCGGAGGATGCCTGCTGCCAGCCAAGCACGGTCAAATTCGGATCCAGAGGGGATCGAATGACTTCGTGTTCCCAACGACCTGGTTCGGGCTCGACCCCCGAGTGCTTGCCAAAGAAGTTGTCCTCTTCTACGGCGGCAACACCTGTGTGGGCATCGGTGCTTCCAATCATCCCGAACTTGAACGGATTCACGCCGAGTTTCTTTTCGAGCTGCAATCCGACTTTCAATGCGGAGCGTGCGTACTCGTACTGAAGCATTTCCTTTTTCTTCAATTCGGTTCCGTCGAGATTGGCTTTGTCCCAAGTCTCATAGTCTGCGAACTCGTCATTGGGTGAGAGAAACGGATGCGCTTCGCCATCACCCTTGATCTGCGTGACTTCGATGATCGGCTCCATGCTTGCGCGCAGTTCGGCAACCTCGCGGGTCAATGGGTTGCCATCGTTCGTCAACACGGAGAACATGCGTCCGTTGCTCAGGTTGCCGTTGTGCGGAATGGTCAACACTTCGGCGCCGGTATCGTCTTGAAACTTGGCCAGGGCCTTCCAGAGGTCTTCGGGGTTTTGGCTATCGTATTGAGAGAATGGGAGTGTCCGATTGGCGACACTCGCATCACCTCGAAAGACGACGTTGCGATGCAAATTGAAACCACCCCGTGTCGTGTATTCGTAGCCGATGAACGCCGTGAAACGACCCGGTTCGTTGTACCGGTCCGCCAAGGCGGTAAAGTTATGCCATGCCTTGCGAACGAGTTTTTCGCTCTTGATCGGAGGTTCTTTTTCTTGAAGGCTGGCGACGATTTCCATAGCGGCACTAAAGATGATGTTCCGGTCACCCGTGGAAAGCATTTCATACCATCGCTTCCCTTTCTCGGTTTCAAGGATGTCGCGATCGCCGCTAAGCAGTTGCGGCATCAGTCCGTACATCTCGGCATGGTCGGAGATGACGAGGAAGTCGAGTGGCCGGGAGAGTTTCACTCGAAGACCACCTGTCGTAGTGACTTCTTCACCTCGAGCAAAGCGGAACGCCTCTTCTTGACCCACACGACACATCGTCCCGGCATCGACCGATACGGACGTGTGCAGATGGGTATCTCCCCAAAACACCTGAGTGGGATAGTTGCGACCCGCGTAGGGGGAGAACTGAGGCCGATCAAATCGACTGACGACCCCGTCCTGCGTTGGGATTTGATCTTCATGAGCATAGTTTGGGGGCCTGTTTCGATCGAAACATGATCGGGATCGAAGCCAGAAACGACTCGGCGGCGATCATGGAAGAGGAACAAATCCAGAACTAGCAGATTGTAACCGTTGTTCGTGTGCGGTGTCGGAACCAACCCATGGTTTCCGGTGGATTCCGTGGGAGGTACTGATGCGTAGATCTACGTGCCTAAACGAGGCCGTCATCGCAATCTAGTTACATCAGCAAACGCGTTGTGTTGTTGCACGGCGGACTCGAACGTCCTTACTTTGATGGGATTCTCCAGGCTCCGCGTTGCCTTTTGCGGCCATTCATCCGAGAATGTTCCTATGATTTTCCTAAGTACGAATGAAGTGAAAGGATCGTTTCAATGAGCGCGGTATCGACCATGACGACGGATCAGTTGTTGGCGATCCCCGACGATGGCTTGGAGCGTGAACTCATTCGAGGTGAGCTGAGGGAGCGTCCCATGACAAGACGGAATCGATTGCATGCCGCCACTGAGGCCAGAATCGCCCAGATTTTGCTCAATTGGCTGGAGAGGAGCCCGCAGGTAGCTGCTGACGTGTTGTCAGGTGAAGCCGGTGCGATTCTGGCTCAGCAGCCAGACACCACCGTCGGAATCGACATTGCGGTGTTCTCCCTGGAAACACTGCGTGGGCAAACCGACGAGTCGCGATATGTCGTAGGTATCCCGTTGCTGGCGGTTGAGATTCTGTCACCGACGGATAAGCATGAAGAGATTCATGAGAAGATTATGGAGTATCAGCGGGTTGGTGTTCCGCTGACCTGGGAGGTCGATCCTGACTTCCGCACGGTGCGAGTGCATCAACTCGGCCAAGAGCCCGTTATGTTTAATCGTCAACAGAGCTTGAGAGCCGAGCCCGTCTTGCCCGGCTTCGAAACACCCGTTTCCGCCTTCTTTCCG